>JAFAGU010000009.1 GCA_019237595.1 Betaproteobacteria bacterium
CCTCGGCGAGCTGCGTGAGGTGCTGCGGAAAGAGAAAGTCGTCCGAGGAAAGGCACATCACGTACTGCCCGCGCGCGAGCTCCAGCAGACGGTCGAAGTTCCGCGCCATCCCGACGTTCTGCTCGTTCTGATAGAGCCGCACGCGCGGATCGTCGCCGTAGCGCCCGTTCAGCAGCTCCCACGCGCCGTCGGTCGAGCAGTTGTCGCTGACGATCACCTCGAAGTTCGGATAGGTCTGCGCGAGGGCGCTGTCGACCGCCGTCGCCAGGTATTTGACGTAGTTGTAGTTTGGGATCAGGATGCTGATCAGCGGATAGCGCTCGTCCATCACGACCACACCTTCCACGGCGCGCGCCCGCCGGCCCAACACTCCTCGAGCATGGTCTTGTCGCGCAGCGTGTCCATCGGCTGCCAGAAGCCGCCATGGCGGAAGGCCGAGAGCTGCCCGTCGGCCGCCAGCCGCTCGAGCGGGCCGCGCTCCCAGACTGTGTCGTCACCCTCGACGTAATCCATCGCCTTCGGCGAAAGGACGAAGAAACCGCCGTTGATCCACCCGCCATCGCCCTGCGGCTTTTCGCGAAACGACGTGATTCGATTGTGCTGGAGGTCCATTGCGCCGAATCGCCCCGGAGGCTGGACCGCCGTCACGGTCGCCAGGGTCCCCGCGCGCCCATGGAAGGCAATCAACGCGGCGACGTCGACGTTGCTCAACCCATCGCCGTACGTGAAGCAGAAGGTCTCGTCGCCGACGTAGCGCCGCACGCGCTTCAGGCGGCCGCCGGTCGCCGTCGCCTCGCCGGTGTCGACGAGCGTGACGCGCCAGGGCTCCGCGTGGCGCTGGTGGACTTCCATGCGGTTGTCGCGCATGTCGAGGGTCACGTCCGACATGTGCAGGAAATAGTTCGCGAAGTATTCCTTGATCATGTACCCCTTGTAGCCGAGGCACACGACGAACTCGTGCACGCCATGCGCGGAGTAGATCTTCATGATGTGCCACAGGACCGGCCGGCCCCCGATCTCGACCATGGGCTTGGGCCGCAGCTGCGTCTCCTCGCTTATCCGAGTGCCGAGCCCGCCGGCCAGGATGACTGCCTTCATGGTCGTAAGCTTACTGGATAATGCCGGCCATGAAGCCCAGCGCGGCGATGACGCCGCATCTCGCGACGGCCGCCATCACGGTGGTTTTCGCGCTCGTGTGCTCCGCGTTCGTTTACCAGGCGACGCTCAGCTCCTTCGCCGACGACAGCGTGAGCTACCTCGTGATGGCGCAAACGTTCTCGCCGTGGCAGTCCGCAGGCTTGCCGGTGCGCGAGGCGTTCGCCGCCGAGACGACCTATCCGCCCCTCTTCCCGCTCGTGCTCGCGCTGAGCGGCCTCTCGCACGACATCGGGGGCGCGCACGTCGCTGTTGCGCTTCTCCTTGCGGCATGCCTCGCGGTCCAGTATCTCGTCGCTCTGCGATGGCTCGGGCGCCCGGCGCTTGCTGTCGCGGCCGTCGCCGTCACCGCGACGCTTCCCTGCATGTGGGTCCATGCGAAAGGCATTCTCAGCGAGCCGCTCTTCCTCCTTGTCGCGCTGCTACTACTTTCGGCGCTCGAATCGAGGCGGCGCCCGGTTGCGCTCGCGCTGCTCTTCGCGGCGCTCGCCTTGACGCGGACCGTGGGGCTCGTAATGGTGCTCGCGTGGGCAGCGGCGAGCCAGGCACGGCGCTTGAGCTCGTCGCAACGCTGGCAGCAAGCGTGGCCGGCGCTGGCCGCGGTTGGCGCGTACGCGCTATGGGTGCTGCTTCGTCCGGCGGTGCCGGATCAATACGCTTCAGTCGTCGCCGAGAACGCGCGCGGGTTGGCGGGCTCCGAGGCGATCATTCCTGCAATCGCCGCCCGGGTCGCGTCCCAGGCCCAGGCGATGGGCGAGGCGTGGGTAGCCGCGCTCGAGCTCTTTCGCACGGAGGACCGGCCGGGGCGGACGCTCGTCGCGGTCGTGCTGGGCCTCTTCGCCATCGCCGGGCTTTCGTTGCGCCTGCGCGGCGGCAAGCAGGATCCGTGGATGATGATTGCCTATCTCGCGGTGTATCTCGTGTGGCCTTATCCAGCGCAAATGAGCCGTTTCCTCTTTCCCCTGGTGCCGATCCTCGTGCTCTATGCGTTCTACGCCGCCGCGGCGCTCGCAGAGCGGGCGCCCCGATGGTCGCGCGCGGCGCCCCTGGTGGCGGCTGCGCCGTTCCTCGCGCTTTCCGCGCCGGCGCTCGCTTTCATTGCCGAGCGCGCGCGCCTCGGCCATCCCGAGGGCTTTTCCGCGATCACCGATTGGTACACGACGCCGGACCTCGCGCTCGCGCGCCGGCGGGCCTCCGTCCACCTCGACCTGCTGGAGGACATGAGCATGATCCGCGAGAAAGTACCGCCGGGCGAACGGGTGATGTGGGTCACGCCGGCGTACATTGCGCTTCTCGCCGATCGGCCCGGTGTCTCGGCACCGAGCCCGGAGCTGCCGACGGTCGAGTACCTGCAATTCGTGCAGGCTTCGGGCGTGCGCTATGTTTTCCTCAGCCGATACCATCCTCGGCGCACCACCTCGGAGGCGGACTGGCGCAAGGGCCTGGAGGTGCTGCCGGGCTTGGGCGATGCGCTCGCGGCGCGGATCGATCGAGTAACAGGTCAAAGCAGCTCGGTCCTTTTTTACCTTCGACCTACAGGCGCCTTGCCGACCGGAACGCTCGCTCCTATGTATCCGCAGCCATTCCGGGATTGCCCCGTATTCCCACGATCCGCGGCATGAATGGCTCGAGAGGCCGGATGCTCTTCCTGCCGCGCAGGTGGCGAATGAGGAGATCCCAGATCGGCTCGCCTGCCTGGCGCCGAGCCTTGGCGTCTTCCTCGTCTGTCACCGGCGCCCAGCCCGCCACCTTGTAGCGCTTGTCGGAGCGAAGCGGCAGGCCGTTCAACCGGAGGTCGAAGATCCTCGAGCCGATCGGCGCGAGCGGATCGATCGCGTACGTGAGGCCGCCGACGCGCACCATATCGCCGCCTTG
>JAFAGU010000027.1 GCA_019237595.1 Betaproteobacteria bacterium
GCCCACGCGGTGCCGTAGATGCGCTGGAGCATCTCGTTCTTCGAGTCACCGCGCCAGTACGCGCCGGCGACGCGCATGAGCTTGAAGACCTTCAGCTTGCCGGTCGACGGCACGTGCGGCCCGCGGCAGAGGTCGATCCAGTTCCCCTGCCCGTAGAGCGAGATGGGCTCGTTCGCCGGGATGGCGCCGATGATCTCCGCCTTGTATTTCTCGCCGATGCCCATGAAGAACTTGACCGCCTCGTCCCGGGACATCGTTTTTCTTTCCACCTTCAAATCTTTTTTCGCGATCTCGGCCATCTTGTTCTCGATGGCGACCAGATCCTCCGGCGTAAACGGCCGCTTGTACGCGAAGTCGTAGTAGAAGCCGTTCTCGATCACCGGACCGATCGTTACCTGCGCGCCGGGGAAGAGCTCCTGCACGGCCTGCGCCATCAGGTGGGAGGTCGAGTGCCGCAGGATGTCGAGGCCCTCGGGGCTCTTCGGCGTGACGATCTGGAGCTCCGAGTCCTCCGAGATGGTGAAGCTCGTGTCGACGAGCCGGCCGTTCACCTTGCCGGCGAGCGCCGCGCGCGCGAGGCCTGCGCCGATCGACTCGGCGACCTGGGCAACCGTGACGGGATTCGGGAACGACTTCGACGAGCCGTCGGGGAGACGGATGGTGGGCATTTCGGGTGCGCGAATATTACCGCACTCACTCCGCCTTGATGCCGCGCTCGCGGATTACGCGCGTCCACTTCCTCCGCTCGCGCTCGAGGTGCGCGGTGGCTTCCTCCGGCGAGCTCGCGATGATCTTGAGGCCGCGCTCGTCCCAGAGCTTCGCCTCGCCGGGCGCGGCGAGCGCCTTGCGCATGTGCGCGTTCAGCGTGTCGACGATCGGCCGCGGCGTCGCCTTCGGCGCTGCGATGACGAACCACGTCTCGAACTCGTAGCCCGGCACGCCGGCCTCGGCGACGGTGGGAAGCTCCGGCATGGCGGCGTTTCGCTCGGCGCTCGTGACCGCGAGCGCACGCAGGCGCCCCGCCTTCACGTTGCCGGCCTGCTGCGAGATATTGCCGAACGTGAGGTCGACTTCCCCGGCGATGACCGCCATGTCGGCCGGGCCGCCGCCCTTGTACTGGATCACCGCGATGTCGATGCCCGCGAGCACGTTGAAGAGCTCGCCGGCGATGTGAGGATTCGTCCCAGGCCCCGCTGCCGAGTAGTGCAGCTCGCCGGGCTTCGCCTTGGCGAGCGCGATCAGCTCGCGGATGGAGCGCGCCGGCACGGACGGATGGACCGTGACGACGGAA
Organism: Betaproteobacteria bacterium; assembly: GCA_019237595.1. Lineage (GTDB taxonomy): Bacteria > Pseudomonadota > Gammaproteobacteria > Burkholderiales > SG8-39 > SCGC-AG-212-J23. The sequence continues at coordinate 1,292 of JAFAGU010000027.1, forward strand.
GGCGAGGACGCGACGAGCGAGATGGAAACGAAGTCGCGCAGCGGGTCGTACGGCGCGCGCGCCATCATGAGCTGGTTCGTGACGAACGGGATGGTGTTGACGAGCAGCGTGTAGCCATCCGCCGGCGCGTGCATCACGGCCTCGGTGCCGATCACGCCTGCGGCGCCGGAACGGTTCTCGACGACGATCTGCTGGCCGATGGAATCGGACACCTTCGCCGCGAGCAGCCGCCCGACGACGTCCACGCTCCCGCCCGGCGGGAACGGGCAGATGAGCCGGATGGCCTTGGACGGATACGATTGGCCGCTGGCGCTGAAGGTCGCCAGGGCCGCGAGCACGGCGGCGAGCGCCGCGAGGCAGGTCTTCAAGGAATTGGTAGGCGCGATTGGACTCGAACCAACGACCCCTACCATGTCAAGGTAGTGCTCTAACCAGCTGAGCTACGCGCCTGAATTGCAACGTGGGGATTTTATACTAAGGCCCATGGACCTCATCCTGTGGCGGCATGCGGACGCGGAGGACGGCCTTCCCGACCCCGAGCGCAAGCTCACGCCGAAGGGGCGCAAGCAGGCGGAACGCGTCGCGGAGTGGCTGCGCCAGCGCCTGCCAGGCAAGCATGCGGTGCTGGCGAGCCCAGCGGCTCGCGCACAGCAGACTGCCGAAGCCCTCCTACCCAACTTCAAGACTGTTCCGGCGCTTGCACCCGGCGCTCGGCCGAAGGACATCCTCGACGCGGCCGGATGGCCGGAGCGCGAGGGTACGGTGGTCGTCGTCGGACACCAACCCGACCTTGGCCGCGCCGCGGCCTACCTCATCGCGGGCGCGGCAGGAAGCGTGAGCGTGAAGAAGGGCGGCCTGTGGTGGATCGCCTCGCGCACGCGAGAAGAAGGGAACCAGACGATCGTCCGGGCGGTCATCTCACCGGACTTGCTTTAGCACAGACACCTTCTTGTCGGACAGCGCGCCGATCTCGAGCTTCATCCCGACCGCTTTCCACTGACTCACTTCGCTCTCGAGCGCGTCCGCCGAAAGCGGATTTTCATCGAGCCATGATTGCGGCAGATCGATCGCGAAGCCGCCCGCGTCGGCCGCCACCCGCAGGAAGGGCAGCCGATCGTCCGCCCGGCGGCGAAGGATGAGCGAGGCCGTGCGCAGGGCGAAGACGAGCTTCCAGTCGGTGCCCTCCAGGCCGCCGCCCTCCTCCACCTTCGAGAGCTTCGAGAGCTTGCCGCGGTGCGCGAGCACGATGCGGGCGAGCCGCGCCTGCTCCATGCGGGAGAACCCGGGCATGTCCGCGCTGGAGAGCACGTACGCCGAATGCTTGTGGTACTGCGCGTGCGCGATCGATAGGCCGGTCTCCGCGAGCCGCGCCGCCCAGTCGAGCATGAGGCGATCGGCGTCGTCCTCGCGGTCGGCGCCCGGCACTAGCGCGTCGTAGATGGTGAGCGAGAGGTTGCGCACGCGCTCGGCCTGCCCCGTGTCGATGTGGTAGCGGCGCATGAACTGCGCGACGGTCACCTCGCGCATATCGCGGTGCTCCACGCGCCCGAGCAGGTCGTAGAGCACGCCGTGGCGCAGCGCGCCTTCCGAGACGCGGAGCTTGTCGATGCCGAGCTCCTCGAGCGCCGCGGAGAGGATGGCGAGCCCGCCGGGCAGCACCGGCGCGCGGTTCGGCCGCAGGCCGGGAACGCGATCGGGATCCGCCTTCTCCGCCTTGAGCAATAGCGAGCGAAGTTTCTCCAGCCCGTTGCGCGTGATGCCTTCTTCGGCGAAGCCGTTCTCGCGCAGGATGTTCTCGATCGAGCGCGCGGTGCCGGAGGAGCCCACGGCCTCCTCCCAGCCGGCGGCGCGGTAGGTGCGCACGATGCCGGAGAGCTCCTGGCGCGCGGCGACCTCGGCCGCCTTCATGCGCGCCTTGTCGATCCGACCCTCGGGAAAGAAGTTGAGCGAGTAGCTCACGCAGCCCATGTAGAGCGATTCGGTCAGCTGCGGCTCGAGACCCGTGCCGATGATGAATTCCGTCGAGCCGCCGCCCACGTCGATGACGAGCCGCTTGTGCGAAGCGGCCGGCATGGAATGCGCGACGCCGAGATAGATGAGGCGCGCTTCCTCGCGCCCGGAGATCACCTCGATCGGGAAGCCGAGCACCGAGCGCGCCTCGCGCAGGAACTGCGCGGAATTCTTCGCCACGCGCAGGGCGTTCGTCCCCACCACGCGTACCGCCTGCCTCGGGAAGCCGCGCAGGCGCTCGGAGAACTTGGCGAGCGCATTGAGCGCGCCGGCCTGCGTGGCGCGGTCGATGCGCTTATCGGACGTGAGGCCCGCGCCGAGGCGCACGACCTCGCGCACCGAGTCGAGCGGGTAGATCTGGCCGCCCACGACGCGCCCGATCTGCAAGTGGAAGCTGTTCGACCCGAGGTCGACGGCGGCTAAGGTGTCGTGTCGCGCCATGTTCGTGCGAGCATTTGTGACGGTTTATTTCAGGCCCGGCCGATAGAATACGCCTTCGGTGAACCGCCGCATTCCGCCCCCCACGCAATTCCTGAACCGGGAGCTCGAGATCCTCGAGTTCAACCGGCGGGTGCTCGCGCAGGCGGCGGACGAATCGGTGCCGCTGCTCGAGCGGCTGCGCTTCATCACCATCGTGTCGTCCAACCTGGACGAGTTCTTCGAGATCCGCGTCGCCGGGCTGAAGGAGAGCATCAAGCTCGGCCTCGCCGAGCCCTCGCCCGACGGCAGCACGCCGGCGGAGGTCTACGCCGCCGTGAGCCGCGAGGCGCACGCGATCGTCACGGAGCAATACCAGCTCCTCAACAACATCGTGCTTCCCGCGCTCGCGCGCGAAAGCATCGTCTTCCCGAAGCGCGAGGAGTGGTCGGCGCCGCAGAAACAGTGGATCCGCGACTATTTCTTCCGCGAGCTGCTGCCCGTGCTCACGCCGATCGGGCTCGATCCGGCGCACCCGTTCCCCCGCGTGCTCAACAAGAGCCTGAACTTCGCCGTCGAGCTCGAGGGCCGCGACGCCTTCGGCCGGAGCTCGCGCGCGGCGATCGTGCAGGCGCCCCGCGCGCTGCCGCGCTTCATCCGGCTTCCGGCGCAGGTGGGCGGCGGCGCGCAGTACTGCTTCGTCTTTCTCTCCTCCATCCTGCACGCGCACGTGGGGGAGCTCTTCGCGGGCATGCACGTGAAGGGCTCCTACCAGTTCCGCGTCACGCGCAACTCCGACCTCTTCGTCGACGAGGAGGAAATCAAGAACCTGCATACGGCGCTGCAGGGCGAGCTGCTGCACCGGCACTTCGGCGACGCGGTGCGGCTCGAGGTCGCGGACAACTGCCCGGAGCCCATGGAGGAGTTCCTGCTCCAGCAGTTCGGCCTGCAGAAGCACGACCTCTACCGCGTCGAGGGACCCGTGAACCTCTACCGGCTGCGCGAGGTGCCGGACCAGGTCGATCGCCCGCACCTCAAGTACCCGCCGTTCCAGCCCGGGCTGCCCACCGCGCTCGAGCACGCGGACATCTTCGAGGTGCTGAAGAAGCAGGACGTGCTCCTCCACCATCCGTTCCAGTCCTTCATGCCCGTGGTGGACTTCATCCGCACCACCGCGACGGACCCGAACGTCATCGCCATCAAGCAGACGGTCTACCGTACCGGCACGGACTCCGAGCTGATGGAGATCCTCGTCGAGGCGGCGCGCAAGGGGAAGGAAGTCACCGTCGTCGTGGAGCTCATGGCGCGCTTCGACGAGGAGGCGAACCTCAACTGGGCGGCGCGGCTCGAGGAAGCCGGCGCGCACGTGGTCTACGGCGTCGTGGGACACAAGACGCACGCCAAGATGTCGCTCATCGTGCGGCGCGAGGAGAACGAGCAGGGCAAGGTCCTCAAGCGCTACGTGCACCTCTCGACCGGCAACTACCATCCGCGCACCGCGCGCCTCTACACCGACTTCGGGCTCATGACCTCCAACGAGGAGATGTGCGCCGACGTGAATGAAGTCTTCAAGCAGCTCACCGGGCTCGGTCGGGCGAGCAAGATGAAGTACCTCTGGCAATCGCCCTTCACGCTGCACAAGCGCGTGGTAACGGCGATCCGCAACGAGGCGCGCCTCGCCTCCGAAGGCAAGCCGGCGCGCATCATTGCCAAGATGAACGCGCTCCTCGAGCCTCAGATCATCGAGGAGCTCTACGCGGCTTCCGGCGCGGGCGTGAAGATCGAGCTCGTCGTGCGCGGCGTGTGCGCGCTGAAGCCCGGCATCGAGGGCGTGTCGCAGAACATCCGCGTGCGCTCGATCATCGGCCGCTTCCTCGAGCACTCGCGCGTCTTCTTCTTCCAAAACGAGGGCGCGGAAGACGTCTACCTCGCGAGCGCCGACTGGATGGACCGCAACTTCTTCCGACGCATCGAGCTCTGCTTCCCCGTGCTCGACCCCGCGCTCAAGCGTCGCGTGATCCGCGAGGGCCTGCAGCCCTACCTCGACGACAACTGCCAGGCCTGGGAAATGAAGCCCGACGGCAGCTACGAGCTGCAGAAACCCCGGCGCGGGCGGCGCCGATCGGCGCAGGAAGAGCTGCTCTTTACCCTCGCCACGCCCAGCTAAGCGCGACAGCGCTAGACGTCCACGACGATTCGCAAGTCTCGCTCCGAGCCGTCCCCAAGCGCGCGCAGCGCTTCCTTATAAGGCCGGCGTCTTGTGTCCTTAGCGTCTTCCAGTGTCTGCTTTCGGCCAGAAGCAGACCCTAAACCGGCGGCCGCTCCTCCGACCATTCAAGCAAGGCGTCAAGCGCAGGGCAAAGCGACTGCCCCCAGGTCGTGAGGCGGTACTCGACTTTCGGCGGGACTTGGTTATGGACCCTGCGGAGCACGATCCCATCACGTTCGAGTTGACGAAGCTGTTGAGCGAGCATCTTCTGTGAGATCGCTGGCATCGCCCGCTGGAGATCCGAAAAGCGTTGAACTCTTCCGCCGAAGAGATGAAACAGGATGAGGAGCTTCCAGCGCCCCTCGACGAACCTCAAAGCCTGCTCGATCCCACGAGCGGCCGATTGCTCCGTGTAATTAGGACGCTCACTTTTCGGTGAGGTACTTACCTTTTCGTGCGTTCTTGTCATTTGGTTAGCGTAGGCCCATGTTAGCGCCCAGGCAATTGCTAAATGAAGGAGTGCCAATGACGGTCGATGTCCCGAAGCCAATCGCTTCCTATTTCGCGGCCAAGAATGAGAGAGACGCGGATGCGGCAACCCGATGTTTTGCGAGCGATGCGACCGTGCTCGACGAAGGAAGGACCATGGCCGGCGCGACGGCGATTCGGGAATGGGCGATGGAGACCATGAGGAAGTACCAGTACAGGATCGAGCCGCTTCGGGTGTCTCGACAGCGGGACAAGACGATAGTTACGAGTCGCGCGACAGGGAACTTCCCGGGCAGCCCGGTTGACCTTCGCTTCGTTTTCGCAGTCAAGGAGGACAAGATCGCGTCGCTGCAGGTATTGGCGTGAGCGGCTCGTTGGAACTCGCCGACCGTCGGGTCCTCGGGGGGCCGGCGAGGCGCTAGGCGCGGGCGACGCGGATCACGCCCTTCAGCTGCCGGACGACGGCGAAGGCGCGCTTGAGCTGCACGACGTTCGCGACCTCGAACGAGAAGCGCATGAAGGCGAGGTCGTCCTTGTTCTGCGTTCGGGCGGCGGTGACGTTGATCTTTTCGCGCGCGAGCGCGTCGCCGATGTCGCGCAGGAGGCCGCGCCGGTCGGTGGCGGTGACGGTCATGTCCACGGCATAGGCGCCCTCGCCCTTGCCCCACTGAGCGTCTATCAGGCGCTCCGGGTTCGCTTCCGCGAGGCGCTTGAGGCTCGCGCAGTCCTCGCGGTGGATCGAGACGCCCTTGCCGCGCGTGACGAAGCCGCGGATCGGATCCGGCGGAACGGGCTTGCAGCAGCGCGCGAGCTGGGTGAGTAGGCGGTCGACGCCGCCCACGACGAGGACGCCCTTGGGCGAAGCGGCTTTCCGCTTCCTGACGATCTCCGCCTTGTCCTCGACCGGCGCTTCGGCGCCGAGCGCGCTCTTCAGCTGCTTGAGATTGATTTCGTCACGCGCGACCGCGACAAAGAGGTCGTCCGTCTTGTTGCCGAAGCCGAGCCGGCTCGCGAGCGCCTCGAGGTTCGCCTGGGTGGCGCCTTCCCGCCGCAGAACCTTCTCCACCTTCTCGCGGCCCGAGGCGATGGTGTCGGCCAGCTCCTTCGCGTTGAACCATTGCCGGATCTTCGTGCGCGCGCGGTGCGTATGCACGAACCCGCGCTCCGCGCTCAGCCAGTCCCGCGAGGGACCGCCGGCCTTGGCGGTGATGATCTCGACCCGCTGGCCGCTCTGCAGCGGCGTGTCGAGCGTGACGATCTGGCCATCGACGCGAGCGCCGCGGCAGCGGTGGCCGAGGTCGGTGTGGAGCGCGTAGGCGAAATCCACCGGCGTCGCGCCCGCGGGCAAGTCGATGACCTTCCCCTGCGGCGTGAGGACGTAGATCGTGTCGTCGAGGCGCGCCTGCTTGGTGTTCCCCGCCCAGTCTGACACTTCGTCGCGCCAGGCGAGGAGCTCGCGCAGCCATGCGATCTTGCGCTCGAAGGCGTCGTCCGCCCTTCCTCCGCGCCCGGACTCCTTGTAGCGCCAGTGCGCGGCGATGCCGAGCTCCGCCTGCCGGTGCATCTCGTCCGTGCGGATCTGCACTTCGAGCGTCTTGCCCTCGGGATCGATCACCGCCGTATGGAGCGACTGGTAGAGGTTTTCCTTCGGGCGCGAGATGTAATCATCGAACTCGCGCGGGATCGGCTGCCACAGGTTGTGCACGACGCCGAGCGCCGCGTAGCAGTCCTTCACCTCCGGGACGATGACCCGCAGGGCGCGCACGTCGTAGAGCTGCTCGAAGCCCAGGCCCTTCGTGCGCATCTTGTTCCAGATGGAGTAGATGTGCTTGGGCCGGCCAGCGATCTCGCCCAGGACGCCCGCGGCCGCGAGCTCCTTCGAGAGGAGTGCCATCGTGCGCGTGATGTACTGCTCGCGCTCGCCGCGCTTCTCGTCGAGCATCGAGGCGATCTTCTTGTAGAGCTCGGGCTCGAGGAAGCGGAAGGAGAGATCCTCGAGCTCCCACTTGAGCTGCCACACACCGAGCCGGTTGGCGAGCGGCGCATAGATATCCAGCGTTTCGCGTGAAAAGGCCGTGCGTTCGGCGGAATCGTGCTTGGAAAGCCAGCGCAAGGTCTGCGTGCGGCTCGCGAGGCGGATGAGCACCACGCGCACGTCCTCCACCATGCCGAGCACCATCTTCCTCAGCACCTCGTTCTGGTCGGCCGCCGAGCCCTTCGCGCGCGTGAGCACGCGCAGGCGGTAGAGCTTCTCCACGCCGGCGACGAGCGCGCCGATCTCCTGGCCGAAGGCCTGCTCGATCGCTTCCTGCTCGACGTACTTCGGCGCGGCGAAGAGCACGCCGGCGGCGCGGCCGACGCCGTCGAGGCCGATGGCCGCGAGGCCCGCCGCGAGGCCGAGCGCGTGCGTCCACGCCGGCTCTCCGGTGGAAAGCGCCTGGCCGGCGTAGAGCGGCTCTGCGAACTCGAGCGCGCGCGCGAGGAGCGCACGCTCCGGCGCGGAAAGCCCCGCAGCGAGCGGCTCGAGCGCCGCGGCGCTGTTTTGCGGGTGCAGTTTGACGACCGTCACCATGCGCGTATTTTAGGCCGCATGGGCGGGCCCTTCGACTGGATGCGCGACTGGCGGCGCAAGCGCGTGCTCGCGAGGCACCGCATCGACGACGCGCTCTGGGCAAAGGCCACGAGGGGTTTGACCTTCATCTCTTCGCTCTCCGCGGCCGAAACCGCGAAGTTGAAGGACCTCGTTCTTCTTTTCCTGGCCGAAAAGCAATTCACCGGCGCGCATGGCCTGGAGGTGTCGGATGGGATGCGCCTTTCCATCGCGGCGCAGGCCTGCCTCCTCGTGCTCGAGCTCGGCATCGACTGGTATTCCGGCTGGCTCGGCGTGGTGGTGCACCCGGGCGACTTCCGCGTGCGGCGCTCGGAGCTCGACGAGGACGGCGTGCTGCACGAGTGGGAGGACGACCTCGCCGGCGAGGCGATGCCCGGCGGCCCGGTGGTGCTCTCGTGGGACGCGACCGCGCACGACCCGTTCATGAATGTCGTGATCCACGAGTTCGCGCACAAGCTCGATATGCTGAACGGAGCCGCGGACGGCGTACCGCCGCTGCATGCAGGCATGAATCGCGACGCCTGGAATGCCGCCTTCAAGGAAGCTTACGAGGGGTTTTGCGACGCCGTGGACCGCGGGCGCGACACCTGGCTCGATCCCTATGCGTCCGAGCACCCCTCGGAATTCTTCGCGGTGCTGAGCGAGGCCTTCTTCGAGGACCCGATGGAAACGCGCCGGCGCTATCCCGACGTCTACGACCAGCTCAGGCTCTTCTACCGGCAGGACCCCGCCCGCCGCCTATAGGACGATGCTCGAGCCTTCGGCCGGCGCCTCGCACTCGACGTTGGAGCCCAGGCGCGCGAGCGCGTCGCGCGTCTCCTTGAGCTTTAGGTCGATCGCCTCGTCGGTCTGGTCCACGTCGTGGTGGAAGAGCTGCAGCCGCTTCACCTCCGCGCGCGCGGCGAGGTTGGCCACCTGGCTCACGCACGAATGCCCCCAGTCCACCTTGGTCAGGTATTCCTGGTCGCGGTAGGTCGTGTCCGTGACGAGCGCGTCGCAGCCGCGCACGAAGTTGACCAGCTGCTCGAAGTAGCGCGGGTTGCAGCGCTTGTCGGAGGGGAGGTAGAGCTCGTTGTCGGTGATGTAGCAGAAGGTGCGGCCGCGGGCGGTGAGCCGGTAGCCCAGGCAGTAGCCGGGGTGGCTCAGGAGCATGGTCTCCACCTTCACCGGGCCGAACTGGAGGGATTCCTCGCGCAGGTCGCGGAAGGTGACGTGCGCGCCGAACTCGCGGATGGTCACGGGGAAGTACACGCTTTCCATCTGCGCGCTGATGGCGCGCTCGATCGTGAGGTCGCCCTGGTAGGGGCCGAAGATCTGGATCTCGTTCCCGCGCAGGTACATCGGCGCGAAGAAGGGCACCGTGTTGATGTGGTCCCAGTGCGTGTGCGAGACGAAGATGCGCGCGGAAAAGCGCTGGGTGCCGTTGGTCGCCATGAGGTGATCGGACAGGCGCTTGATCCCCGAGCCGCAGTCGAAGATGTAGAGCGGCTCGCCGCCGATCTCGACGCTCACGCACGGCGTGTTGCCGCCGTAGCGGTTGTAGGCGGGCCCCGGCGTGGGCAGCGTGCCGTGCACGCCCCAGAACGTGACCACCACGCGGCTCGACACGATCTCCATGATCGACTCGAGCAGCGAGTCGCGCTCGAAGGGCTTGGCGAGGTAGCCGTCGGCGCCGAGCTCCTTCGCGCGGCGCCGGTCGAATTCGTAGGTCTTCGCCGAGAGGACGATGATCTTCATCTCGGCGAGCTCAGGACGGCGCCTTAGCTCGCGCGTGAGCTCGAAGCCGTCCATCTCCGGCATCATCACGTCGGTCACGACGCAGTCGGGCCGCGCGGTGGGGATGCGCGTCGCCGCCTCCATCGCCGAGCCGCAGGTCTCGACCGAGTGCCCGGCGGCCTCAAGCACGCGCTGCAGGACCGCGAGCACGTCCGGGTCGTCGTCGACGAGAAAGAATTTCATGTTTCCGCTTGTTCCCCCCAAGGCGCATGGTAGCAGCCGCGGGGCCGCGTTCGCACGCATGAAGGTTTGCAAAATGTACACTGGGACATGGACCTCTACGACCGCCTGACCGAGCGCCGGACGCGGTTCCTGCGCGTCGACGAGCTCTGCCGCCGCGCGCCTGGCCTGCCGGACGAGAAAGCCCTCATGGAGGAGGCGCAGCGGCCGCTCAAGGAAAAGAAGGGCCTCGAGCGTGCGCAAGGGCAATTCCTCTCCGAGGTGCTCGCCGACGCGGAAGCCGGGTTGCACCTCTGCCACGCGATGCTGCTCCCGCTCCCCGGGTCCGCGGCCAAGCTCGCTGAATACCAGAAGACCGGCAAGCTCTCGCTCGCAGGCGCGCGGGTCGAGCGCGCGGGCAAGGCCTCGGTCGTCACCATGGCCAACCCGCGCCACCTCAATGCCGAGGACGAGACGACGCTCGAGGGCCTGGAGACCGCGATCGACGTCGCGACGCTCGATCCGGCCACCGAGATCTGCGTCCTGCGCGGCGGGCCGGTCGAGCATCCCAAGCATGCCGGGCGGCGGCTCTTCGGCGCCGGCATCAACCTCACGCACCTCTACCAGGGGAAGATCCGCTTCCTCTGGTACATCCTCCGGGACCTCGGGCTAGTCAACAAGCTCTATCGAGGGATCGCCTTTCCGGAAAAGAGTCCCGAAGAGGCAAGCGTGGAAAAACCGTGGGTCGCCGCGGTCGAGGGCTTCGCCATCGGTGGCCACTGCCAGATCCTGCTCACGATGGACTACACGATCGCGGCGGAGGACGCGTACCTCACGCTCCCGGCGCGCAAGGAGGGCATCATCCCGGGAGCCGCGAACCTCCGGATGCCGCGCTTCGTCGGCGACCGCGTGACGCGCCAGGCGATCATGAACGAGCGGCGCATCGAGTGCGCGAGCGCCGAAGGCCGCATGATCTGCGACGAGATCGTCCCCGCGGGCCGGATCGATTCCGCGGTGGAAGAAACCGTTGGACGGCTTACGAGCTCCGGCGTCGTCAGCGCTGCCGGCAACCGGCGCGCGATCCGCATCGCGCAGGAGCCGCTCGACCTCTTTCGCCGCTACATGTCCGTGTACGCGCGCGAGCAGGCCGACTGCCACCTCAGCCCGGCGCTGGTCCGGAACCTGGAGCGGAACTGGGACGCGGCGAATCGCCGCGCCTAAGCTCGAGCGTCCGGCTGTAGCGCGACATCGAGTAGCAGAAGGCGAAGTACACGAGCGCCGCGAAGAGATAGGCTTCCACGCCGAAGCCCGCCCACGCCGGCTCGTTCAGCGACACCTTGATCGTCTGAAGGAGGTCGAATAGGCCGATCACCACCACGAGCGAAGTGTCCTTGAAGAGGCCGATCAGCGTGTTGACGATCGGCGGCACGGCAATGCGCAGCGCCTGCGGCAGCACAATCCGGGTCGTCTTGTGGAAGGCATTCAGCCCCAGCGCGTCGGCCGCCTCGTACTGGTGCCGCGGGACCGCCTGGAGGCCGCCGCGGACCACCTCGGCGAGGTAGGCGGCGACGAAGAGGATGAGCGCAAGCTGGGCGCGAACCAGCTTGTCGATCGATACGCCGGCCGGCAGGAAAAGCGGCACCATGACCGAGGCCATGAAGAGGAGCGAGATGAGCGGCACCCCGCGCACGAGCTCGATGTAGGCCACGCAGAGCGCCTGGATGGCGGGCAGGCCGGAGCGCCGGCCGAGCGCGAGCAGCACAGCGATGGGAAATGCCGCCGCCACCCCGAACGTGGCGAGGAGC
>JAFAGU010000220.1 GCA_019237595.1 Betaproteobacteria bacterium
GATGAAGATGCGGCCGTCCTTGTGGATCTTGAGCCCGTTGGGCCAGCCGTCGTACTGAGCCACGAGGTCCCAATCCCCGGTCCTCGTGTTGACCTTGAAGATCCTTCCGAACGGAATGTCGACGCACCACAGGTTTCCCTCGCGGTCGACCGAGGGCCCTTCCAGGAACGAATCGACCGCCGCGCCCTGGCGGTTCGGATCGGACCACGCCGTGCGGCGCTTCCTGCGGAACTTGCCCGGCAGCGACGTGAATACGCGCATCTCGGTCTTCCGCACTTCGCGAAACGGGTTGAACATCGCGCCTCCCTCCTGAATGCGGCCCGAGGATAAGGATGTTAACTTCGCGCTACAAGGAGGCTTTCATTTCCGCTCGGGAGAAGACCTGGGACGTGCTCGTGCTGGGCGGAGGGAACGCCGGCCTGTGCGCCGCGATCAGCGCCCGGCGCGCCGGCGCGAGCGTGCTGGTAGTCGAGTCGGCGCCCAAGGATTTCCGCGGCGGCAACAGCCGCCACACGAGGAACCTGCGCTGCATGCACGACGCGCCGCAGGACGTGCTCACCGGCGCCTACCCCGAGGAAGAATTCTGGCAGGACCTCCTCAAGGTCACCGGCGGCCGGACCGACGAGCGGCTCGCGCGCATGGTGATCCGCTCGAGCGCGAGCTGCCGCGACTGGATGCGCGCGCACGGCGTGCGCTTCCAGCCCTCGCTCGGCGGGACGCTCCACCTCTCGCGCACCAACGCGTTCTTCCTCGGCGGCGGCAAGGCGCTCCTCAATGCCTACTACCGCGCCGCCGAAGGTCTCGGCGTCGAGGTGCTCTATGAACGGGAAGCAGTCGGGCTGGAGTTCGAGCAAGATCGCTTTGTGGCGGTGACGGTCAAGCACCTTGACCGTCAAGACACCCTAAGAGCACGGGCGCTGGTCGTCGCGAGCGGCGGCTTCGAGTCCAACCTCGAATGGCTGCGCGAGGCCTGGGGGCCGACCGCCGACAATTTCCTCATCCGCGGCACGCCCTACAACAAGGGCCGCATGCTGCGCGCGCTGATCGACGCCGGCGCGCAGTCGATCGGCGACCCGACGCAGGGCCACTGCGTCGCCATCGACGCGCGCTCGCCGAAGTTCGACGGCGGCATCGTCACGCGCGTGGACGCGGTCTCGCTCGGCATCGTCGTCAACCGCGACGCGAAGCGCTTCTACGACGAAGGCGAGGAGTTCTGGCCCAAGCGCTACGCGATCTGGGGACGCCTCGTCGCCGGCCAGCCCGGCCAGATCGCCCATGCGATCGTCGACGCCAAGGCGATGGGCCGCTTCATCCCGCCGGTCTATCCGCCCTTGCAGGCGATGACCATCGCGGAGCTCGCCGCGAAATCTTCCCTGGATCCGGAGCAGCTCGAGAGCACGATCGCCACCTTCAACGCGGCGGTAAGGGAAGGCACCTTCGACCATACCGTGCTCGACGATTGCGCGACCGAGGGCCTCACCCCGCCTAAGACGCACTGGGCGCGAAAGATCGACACGCCGCCCTACTTCGCCTACCCGCTGCGCCCCGGCATCACGTTCACCTACCTCAGCGTCGTCGTGGACGAGCGCGCGCGCGTGCGCATGCGCGGCGGCGACCCGGCGAAGAACGTCTTCGCGGCGGGCGAGGTCATGGCGGGCAACATCCTCGGCCAAGGCTACGTCGGCGGCTTCGGCATGACGATCGGTACCGTCTTCGGCCGCATCGCGGGGCACGAGGCAGCGAGGGTCGCCAGATGAGTCTCGACGAGCTCATCCAGGAGGCGCAGCGGCAGCTTCGCATCTGCAACGCCTGCCGCTACTGCGAGGGCTTCTGCGCCGTCTTCCCGGCGCTCGAGCGGCGGCTCGAGTTCACGGAGGACGACGTCCACTACCTCGCGAACCTCTGCCACAACTGCGGCTCCTGCTACTACGCGTGCCAATACGCGCCGCCGCACGAGTTCAACCTGAACTTCCCGCGCACGCTCGCCCGCGTTCGCGCGCAGACGTACCGCCGATACGCCTGGCCGGCATTCCTCGGCCGGCTCTACGAGCGAAATGGCGCGGCGGTGGCGGCCGTAATGGCGGCGTGCTTTCTTGGCGTACTGCTCGCCATGGCGCTCGCAATCGAGCCCTGGCGGTTATTCGGCGCGCATCCCGACATCGCCGGCTCCTTCTACGCAGTGCTCCGGCACGGCGCGATGGCCGGCGTCTTCGGCTTGGTTTTCGTTTTTGTCGTGGCTGCCATGGCAGCGAGCGCCTCGCGGTTTTTCGTTTCGACGGATTTCGACTCCTTGAAAGGCGGCCTTGCCGATTCCCTCACGCTCAAATACCTCGGCGGCGGAGGGGAAGGCTGCACGTATCCGCAAGACGAGGCCTCGGGCGCTCGCCGGGTCTTCCATCACTTCACTTTCTACGGCTTCCTCCTCTGCTTCGCTGCCACGTGCGTCGGGACGCTGTACCACTACGGCTTCGGGTGGAAGGCGCCGTATCCTTTCCTCAGCCTTCCGGTAATCCTGGGAACGCTCGGCGGCGTCGGCCTCCTCCTCGGTCCGGCGGGACTCGCGTGGCTCAAGCGAAAGGCGGATGCGAGCCTCAAGGACGAGGCGCAGCGCGGAATGGACGATGGCTTCCTGCTGCTCCTTTTCCTGACCAGCCTCACCGGCTTGCTCCTCCTTGCATTCCGCGAGACCCACGCGATGGGCGTGCTGCTCGCGGTCCACCTCGCCATGGTGCTCGCGCTCTTCCTCACGCTCCCCTACGGAAAGTTCATGCACGGCCTCTACCGGCTCGCCGCGCTCGCGCGCTTCCACGCCGAGCGCAAGCTCCCGCCGCCGAGGGTCGGCTCCGAGTAGCCCTGCCGGAGTGCAGAGCGTCTAGCAGCAACCGCCTCACCGGTAGAGCCCCTGCTTCTCCAGCCAGGCCTGGATGAGCGCGGCGATCTCCCCGGAGCTCCGATCCATCATCATCATGTGCGAGTTGCCGCGCAGGCCGGCCTTGGGCAGGTCGACGACCTCCATCTTTCCGCCAGCCGCATTGACCTTCTCGGCGAACGCGATGCCGTTCCTGCGTATGCTCGGCCAGCGTGAATCGCGCTCGATGAAGTCGCCATAGAGCACGAGCCCCGGAATGCCTGCGAGCCGCGCGACCTGCGCCGGGTCACCGTCGCCGGCGGGCTCGACCGCCACCATGGCCTTTACCTTGTCGGGGCGCGCCTGCGCGACCTTGTAGCCGAACTGCCCCGCCTGCGAGTGGAAGAGGAGGACGCAGGGGCAGACCTTGTCGACGAGCGCCGTGTAGGCGGCGATCGTCGCTTCGTCTGTGGTCGTCCAGCGCGGCACCGCCTGCTTCACGAAGTTGTCGTAGGCCTCGGTCGGGAACTGCACGCCGGGGTTCGTCGTCTTCGATGCGTAGGAGCCGGGGCCCGGGCCGATGCGGAAGCGCTCCCAGGGGTTGGCCTTCGTGAGGAAAATCGGCTCGCCCTTGAAGATCTCCGGCGTCATCGCCCAGCCGGCGCGCCCGCGCTCGACCGCGTCGGAGTTGTAGACGTCCCAGCCGTGGCGCAGGAACCACGTCATCCAGCCTTCGCCGCCGTCGGGCTTCGTTTCGTAGGTGACGCCGGTGAGCCCGCCACCGTGCCACAGGAGCAGCGGCACCTGGCCGCGCCGGTTCGCCGGCAGGAAGTACTGCACGTACATCGCCTCGACGAGGTAAGTGCCGTTGGGATCGATCTTCGCCGGCGCGCCGCCAGGCGTGAAGGTGATCTCCTTCACCGGGCGGCCCGAAAGCTCGACCTCGCGCCCGCCGACATGGAACGAGCCCATGTCGCGGAGCGTGATCGGGCCGGTCTGGGCGACGGCGATGAGCGGCAGCGCGGCAAGCGCCAGGACGATTCTCATTGGGGTGACCTCCCTAGAACTGGTACCGGCGAAGGCCGCCATCCACGGGTATGACGGTGCCGGTGATGTAGCGCGCACGCGGCGAGGCAAGGAACGCGACGAGGTTCGCGAGATCCTCCGGCTGGCCGTACTCGCCCACCGGGATTTCTTCCTCGCTCTGCTTCTTGCGGAATTCCGGCGGGTAATTGCGCAGGATCTGCTCGGACATGATGCGCCCGGGCGCGATCGAGTTCACCGTGATGCCGTGGCGGCCGACCTCGCGCGAGAGGCCCTTCGCCGACGAATGCATCGCCGCCTTGGCGCAGAACACGCCGTTGATGCCTTCGGACTCCGATTTCCCGGTGATGTTGACGATGCGCCC
>JAFAGU010000332.1 GCA_019237595.1 Betaproteobacteria bacterium
GAGCAGCTGGGGCTGCGCCCGCGCCTGGTCGCGGGAAGCCGCGAGAACCTCAAGGTGACGTATCCTGAGGACCTTGCGATCGCCGAGGCGATCCTGGCGCGAAGGGCGAAGAGGGCGTGATGAGGATCGGGCAGGGATTCGACGTGCACCAGCTCGTGGCGGGCCGCAAGCTCATCATCGGCGGCGTGGACATCCCGCACTACAAGGGCCTGCAAGGGCACTCCGATGCCGACGTGCTGCTGCACGCCATCTGCGATGCACTCCTGGGCGCCGCCGGGCTCGGCGACATCGGCCAGCACTATCCCGACAGCGACTCGACGCTCGCCGGTATCGATAGCCGGCGTCTTCTTCGCGACGTGGCGAAGAAGGTCTCGCAGCTGAAGCTCCGCGTGGTGAACGTCGACACGACGATCCTCGCGCAGGAGCCGCGCATGATGCCGCACGTGCCCAGGATGATCGGCAACATCGCCGAGGACCTCGGGGTGAAGCCCGCGGCGATCAATATCAAGGCGACCACGACCGAGGGCTTGGGCTTCCTCGGGCGCCTCGAGGGCATTGCGGCCCAGGCGGTTGCGCTCCTCGAATAGCCCGTGTATTCCCCGCCCTACAACCAGGTCGCCGACCGCGCGGAAGTCCTCGCCTTCATGCGCGCGAACAACTTCCCGATCCTTATCACCGGTGCGGGCGGGAACCTGGTGGCCTCGCATCTGCCCGCCGTGGTTTCCGAGAGCGAAGCGCAGATCGTCATCGACATGCACATGGCGAAGAACAACCCGCAGTGGAAGGAGTTCTTCGAGGATGAGGTGCTCGTCGTCTTCCACGGCCCGCATGCCTACGTCTCGCCGCGGTGGTACGAGGAGAAGGAGCGGGTGCCGACGTGGAACTACGCGGCGGTGCATGCTTACGGTGTCCCGACAATTATTTCAGATAAAAAGATGAAGGCAGAAAGTCAACGCCGGTTGATCGAGCTGATGGATCCGGACTGGCTGCCGAGCCACGACAAGCTGGACGATAAATACGTGGACATGATGCTGGAGGGCATCGTCAACTTCGAGATCCGCGTGACGCGGCTCGAGACGCGCTGGAAGCTCTCGCAGAACCGCAGCCGCCGCGAGATGGAGCTGATCGCGGAGCGGCTCGAAGCCTCCGGCGACTCGATGGAACGCGCGCTTGCGGCGCTCCACCGCCGGCATTTCAAGGAGTGAGGCCGCGCTGCGACTAGGCGACTGCCGCAACTTCCACGACTTCAGGGAGCTCGCCCGCCGGCGGCTTCCGGGTCCGATCTTCCACTATATCGACGGCGGCGCCGACGACGAGACGACGCTCGAGCGAAATACCGCCGGATTCGAGCGCTGCGACCTCGTCCCCGACGTCCTCGCGGGCGTGGCGCAGGTCGACCTTTCCGTGACCGTCATGGGGCAGAAGCTCGCGTTGCCGTTCTATTGCTCGCCCACCGCGCTCCAGCGCCTCTTCCATTACAGCGGCGAGCGCGCCGTGGCCGCCGCGGCGGCGAAATTCGGCACGATGTTCGGCGTGTCCTCGCTCGGCACCGTCGGCGTCGAGGAGTTGCGTCGCGGCTATCCCGGCACGCCGCAGTGCTACCAGTTCTATTTCCACAAGGATCGCGGCCTCAATCGCGCGATGCTCCAGCGCGCAAAGGAGGCGGGCGTCCAGGTTCTCATGCTCACGGTGGACTCCATCACCGGCGGGAACCGGGAGCGGGACCTGCGTACGGGGTTTTCGATTCCGTTCCGGCTGACGATCGGCGGAATGCTGGAGTTCGCGCTCAAGCCGATGTGGGGCCTCAACTACGTTACCCACGAGCGCTTCCGCTTGCCGCAGCTCGAGGAGCACGTCGATTTCCGCGGCGACACGCTCTCCATCGGCCGCTATTTCACGGAGATGCTGGACCCCTCGCTCAGCTGGAAGGACGTCGAGGAGATGATCGGCCAATGGAACGGTCCCTTCTGCCTGAAGGGCGTCATGTCGGTCGCCGATGCCCGCCGCGCGGCCGACATCGGCTGCGCGGGCATCGTGCTTTCCAACCACGGCGGCCGCCAGCTCGACGGCTCGCGCGCGGCGTTCGACCAGCTCGCCGAAGTCGTGGACGCGGTCGGGGGCCGTATCGACGTCATGATGGACGGCGGCGTTCAGCGTGGCACGCACATCCTGAAGGCGCTGTCGCTCGGGGCCAAAGCCGTCGGCATCGGCCGCGCGTACCTCTTTCCGCTCGCGGCCGCCGGCCAGGCCGGCGTGGAACGCGCGCTCGGCCGCCTCAAGGACGAGCTCGAGCGCGGGATGAAGCTCATGGGACGTCGCTCCGTAGCGGAGCTTTCCCGGGCGAACCTGCGCTTCCGGTAGCCGTGCGGCTCTTTTTCGCGCTCTGGCCGCCCCCGGAGACGGCGAGGGCGCTCACTCGCTGGGCGGCTGCCGTCCAGCGCTCGAGCGGCGGCCGCGTGACCGCGGAGGCGACCATCCATCTCACCCTCGCCTTTCTAGGCGAAGCCGATGCCGTGAAGGCCGCTGGCGCGGTACGGGAAGTGCGGGCAAAGGCGTTTGACCTGGCGATCGACGCGGCGAAGTACTGGCGGCACAACAAGATCGTCTGGGTCGGTCCG
>JAFAGU010000379.1 GCA_019237595.1 Betaproteobacteria bacterium
GCGCTCGGCTACCGCGGAGCTTCGCGCCCGCTGCGCCCGGCTGAATTAGCCTAGAATCGCCGGGTCTTTTTAGATCCATTCCCTAGGAGGGGGAGACGCATGGAACGACGTTCATTCCTGAAAAAGGCGGCTGCGGGCGTCGCCGTCGGCACGGTCGCCGCTCCGGCGATCGCGCAATCGCAGCCCAGCATTACGTGGCGCATGCCAACGAGCTGGGCCAAGAGCCTCGACACTCTCTTCGGCGGCGCGGACTACGTCTGCAAGCGCGTCGGCGAGCTGACCGACGGCAAGTTCCAGATCCGCGCGTTCGCCGCGGGCGAGATCGTTCCCGGGCTGCAGGTGCTGGATGCGGTGCAGGCCGGCACGGTCGAGATCGGCCACACCGCGAGCTACTACTACTTCGGCAAGGATCCGGCGTTCGGCCTCGGGACCTCCGTCTCGTTCGGCCCCAATGCGCGCCAGAACCACGCCTGGTGGCACTTCGGCGGCGGCGCCGAGGCCATGGCGCCGCTCTACAAGGACTACGGGTGTATCGCGCTCCTCGCGGGCGACACCGGCTGCCAGATGGGCGGCTGGTACCGCAAGGAGATCAAGACCACCGCCGACCTGAAGGGCCTCAAGATGCGCATCGGCGGCATGGCGGGCCTCATCGTCGCGAAGCTCGGCGTCGTGCCGCAGAACATCGCCGCGCCGGACATCTATCCCGCGCTCGAGAAGGGCACCGTGGACGCGGCGGAGTGGGTCGGCCCGTATGACGACGAGAAGCTCGGCTTCGCGAAGGTCGCCAAGTACTACTACTACCCGGGGTTCTGGGAAGGCGGCTCGATGCTCCACACGCTCGTCAACGAGAAGAAGTGGAACGAGCTCCCCAAGGCCTACCAGGCTGCGCTGCAGGCGGCCTGCGGCGAAGTCACGACCTGGATGCTCGCGAAGTACGACGCGCAGAACCCCGGCGCCCTGCGCCGGCTCGTCGCGAGCGGCACGCAGCTTCGCCCGTTCTCCCGCCAGGTGCTCGAGGCGGCAGAGAAGGCGGCCTACGAGGTGTACGACGAGCTCGGCGCGAAGAGCGCCCACTGGAAGCGCATCTACCCGGACTGGAAGAAATTCCGCGACGAGCAGTTCCTCTGGTTCCGCGTGGCCGAGCATACCTACGACACGTACTGCTTCAACTCGAAGGTCGGCCAGCCCGCAGCGGCGGGGAAGAAGGCCTAGGCGCCTCAGGCAAGATAAAAACCCGCCCTCGGGCGGGTTTTTATTTCCAGGGCGGCGCGGCTACTTGCCGCCGAACTGCTTCTGCAGGTCGTCCGCCGGCGAGGAAGAACCTTTCTGCTCTTCCTTCGGGGCGCCGAAGTCCGGCGGCGTTTCCTCCTGCTTTTCCTCGTCCGGCGATTCCTGCGGGATCTCGATCTGGATCGAGTTCGGATCGACGTCGGAAGCCTTGTCGAGGAACGCCGTCACCATCTGCGGGAAGGCGATGACGAAGCCCACCATGATGAGCTGCAGGACCACCCAGGGGATCGCGCCCCAGTAGATGTCGGAGCTCTTCACTTCCTTCGAGGCGATGCCGCGCAGGTAGAAGAGCGCGAAGCCGAAGGGCGGGTGCATGAACGAGGTCTGCATGTTCACGCACAGGAGCACGCCAAACCAGATGAGGTCGATGCCTAGCTTGGTCGCCACCGGCGCGAGGAGCGGGATGATGATGAACGCGATCTCGAAGAAATCGAGGAAGAACGCGAGGAAGAAGACGAAGATGTTGACGAAGATGAGGAAGCCGACCTTGCCCCCGGGCAGGTCGAGCAGCATATGCTCGATCCAGAGGTCGCCGTCTACACCGCGGAAGACGAGCGTGAAGATGGTCGAGCCGATGAGGATGAAGATGACCATCGCCGTGATCCGCATCGTCGACTGCGAGGCCTGGACGATGAGGCTTCTCAGCTCGCGGATGGCGACCGCTTCCCAGAGCATGAGCGCGAGTCCTGCGTAGAAGATCATGAAGAGCGGGATGCGCGTGGCGTCGAACGCT
>JAFAGU010000127.1 GCA_019237595.1 Betaproteobacteria bacterium
TGAGCGCCGCGCCGCCCGCCAGGAACGCTCTTCGGGGAAAGGACACTATGCGACGGCGAAGTGCAGAAGCTCGCGCTGGCTCGGCCACGAATGGTCGAAGGTCCAGCCGTGCTGCGCCTCGACGCGAAGGCGGAACGCCTCTTCGAAATCGCGCGGCGACGCGGCCGCGCATTTCAAGGGCGCCGGCAGCGGGGAAGCAACCAGCGCGCATTCGCCCACCGCCTCGACGAGGCATTCGGCAATGCGCCTTCCGTGCAGCCAGATGCCGCTCTCGCCGAGGCACGCGGGGATGCCGAAGCGTCGGTAAGCCGCCACTGCCGGAGCGAGGCCCCAGTGCGCCCAGCGGCTCCGCCGTCCGGGAGCGAGCCTCGTAGGCGCGATCAGCGCGAAGCGATATTCCGTCGCAGACTCACCCCAGAGGACGATGGGCGACGCCTCGCGCGATTGCGCCACGGCGAGGCGAAGCGCCGCCTCTTCGAAGTCGAGGGCCGCCGGGAAGCACTGGCGGATCCAGCGCGCCATCATGCGATCGAGGGTCTCACGGGAGCCGCGGCGCTAGCGCTTCTTCATGAAGAAGGTGAACTGCCGCTCGGCTTCGCTGTGCGACAGGAGCTCGTGGCCGGTCTGCTTGGAAAAGGTCTCGAAGTCGCGCACGGAGCCCGGATCGGTGGCGAGCACCTTCAGGACCTGCCCGGAAGCGAGGTCGGCAAGCGCCTTCTTCGTCTTCAGGATGGGCAGCGGGCAATTCAGTCCGCGCGCGTCGAGTTCCTTGTCGAAGTCCATAAAGTATTATGCCGCATGCGCAAGGCGGCCGAAGGGGGATCCGAGGGCAGTGGGTGGCTGCTCCTCGTCGCGCAGCTGCCCGTCGACGACCCGTCGGCGCGCATGCGCGTGCTGCGCACGCTCGAGTCGCTCGGGGCGGCGGTCATCCGCGAAGGCGCCTACCTCCTTCCCGATTCCGCGCCGAATCGCCAGGCGCTCGAGTCGCTCGCCGACTACGCCGCCAAGAACGCGGGCTCCGCGCACGTCATGCGCGTGCTCGCCTCCTCGCCTTCGCAGCAGAAGTTCTTCACGTGGCTCTTCGACCGCTCCGAACGCTACTCGGAGCTCGTGAAGACCGTGGAAAGCCTGCGCGTGGGCTTCGGCCAGAGCGATCCGAGCGCGATCTCGCGCGTGCTGCACAAGCAGCGGCGGGAGTTCGAGACGATCGCCGCGCTCGACTTCTTCCCCACTTCGGCCCAGGAACGCGCGCGCGAGGCGCTCGCCCAGGCCGAGGCGGAGGTGCACAAGCTCCTCTTCCCGAGCCAGTCGCAGGCGACGCTGAAGGCGAAGGAGAGCCTGCTGCGCCGCCAGTGGGCGACGCGCAAGCCGCTCTGGGCCGATCGCCTCGCCTGCGCGTGGCTGATCCGCCGCTTCGTCGATCCGGAAGCGGAGCTCTCCTGGCTCGAGAAGGGCGAGGCGCTTCCCGAAGGCGCGATCGGCTTCGGCTTCGACGGCGCGCACTTCACGAACAGCGGCGAGCGCGTGACCTACGAGGAGATGCTCACCCGGCTCGACCTCGCGCGCAATGCTGCGCTCGCCAAGATCGGAAGCATCGTCCACTTCCTCGAGGTGCGCGGCACGCCCGTGCCCGAGGCGCTCGGCGTGCAGACGCTCCTCCAGGGCGCGGTGCGCCGGTCCTCCGGCGAAGACCAGCTCCTCGCCGAGGCGGAGAAGACCTTCGACCTCCTCTACGAGGCCTACTACGAGGCTCCGAAGCGCTGAGCGGATCCGCTAACGGGTCGCGTTCGCCAGCGAGTCCTGCGCGCGCAGCTCCTTGAGGCGGGCGTCCACCACGGATAGCTCGTAGAAATCGCCGTCGCCGGCGGCCCGCGCGAGCTGCAGCTGCTCGATGGCGGCGGGAAGGCTTCCCTCGAGCGCGTAGAACTCCGCCTGCGCCTGGTGCTGCAGGAGCCGCTTGCCGAGCGCGGCGTAGGTTTGCGCCTGCAGGCGCCGTAGCCGCGCGTCTCGCGGATAGAGCCGAACCGGCTCGGCCAGGATGGCGAGCGATTCCTGGTTGCGGCCGGCGGCAAGAAGCTCCTCCGCATGAGCGTAGAGCAGCGCCCGGGACCGCGGATAACGCGTGCGGGCAGCAGAGAGAATGGAGAGCGCGGCGGGCGCGTCGCCCTCCGCATGCTTGATGCGCGCGGCAAGGGATTCGATCATCGGGCCAACTGCGCCCGCCTTCCGCGCGCGGGCGAGCTCCGCATCAGCCTCGCGCGCCTGGTTCGCGCGCAGGAGCGCGACGGCAAGGCCGTAGCGGCCTGCGGATTCGGAAGCGTAGCGCTGGTCCGCGACCGCGTTCCGGAACGAGGCGACCATCTCGGTCGCGTCCCCGGAGAGCGCCCGGATCTTCGCGCGCACGAGCTGGAACTCCGGGCTATCGCGATGCTGGCGGTACGGCAGGTTCGCCGCGCGGGCCTGGGCGACCGTGATGCGCTCGAGCGTCACCGGGTGGGTGCGAAGGTACCCGGGAACGCTGTTGTCGTCGCTCACCCGGGTCGCTTTCTGCAGCTTCTCGAAGAACGCCGCCATCGCGCGCGTATCGAAGCCCGCCGCGTCGAGCGTCTCGAAGCCCACGCGATCGGCCTCGCGCTCGAAATCGCGCGAGTACGAGAGCTGCGCGGACACGGTGCCCGCCTGGACCGCCGCGGCGGCGCCCGTAGCGAGGTCCGGCCGGCTGCGCCCCAGGAGAAGCGCGGCCGCCATCGCCGCCATCACCGGAATCTGCATGCGCTGCTCCTGGCCGAACATGCGCGAGATGTGGTGCTGGTTCACGTGCGCCATCTCGTGCGCGAGCACCGAGGCAAGCTCGGATTCGGTCTCGGCCATGCCGATGAGGCCCGTGTGCACGGCGACGAACCCGCCGGGCAGCGCGAACGCGTTGATCGTCGGATCGCGCATGACGAAGAACTCGAAGTCGGTGCGCCCGCCGACCGTGCCGGTGGCGAGCCGCGCGCCGAGGTCGGCGAGGTACTCGGCGATCTCCGGATCGTCGGCGTAGGACGGCTCGCGCGAGCGGATCTCGCGCACCACGCTTTCGCCGAGCCGCCGCTCCATCTGCGGGGAGAGCAGCGCATCGCCCGAGCCGCCGAGGTTGGGAAGCGGCGCCTGCGCGAGAACGGGAGCGCCGAGGAGGCACCCGGCGAGAAGCGAGACCGCGATCGGACGGCGGATCGTCATGCGTATGTTTATGATAGCGCCCGCTATGGGCAAAAACCCCCGGAGGAAGGCCTCGCCAGCGCGCCGGCAGAACCGTCCCGGGGCTCTGACCCACTTCGACGCGCAGGGTTCCGCGCGCATGGTCGACGTCGGCGAAAAGCAGGTCACGCATCGCATCGCCGTGGCTTCCGGCCGCATCCGCATGCGGCCGGCGACGCTGCGCCTCGTGGCCGCGGGCCGCGCGAAGAAGGGAGACGTGCTCGGCGTCGCGCGCATCGCGGCCATCCAGGCGGCGAAGCGCACGCCCGAGCTCATCCCGCTCGCCCATCCGATCGCGCTCACGAAGGTGGACGTCTCCTTCTCGGTGCTGCGATCGAGCTCGTGCATTGCGATCCGCGCGCGCGTCGAGTGCCGCGGCAAGACCGGCGTGGAGATGGAGGCGCTCGCCGCA
>JAFAGU010000362.1 GCA_019237595.1 Betaproteobacteria bacterium
CGCATCCATGCTCCCCGACGCTTCCGAGCGCCAGTCGAGCGCGCCGCCGGTCGCGCCGGCCGGCGGCACCATGACGAAGGCGATGACGAGCGCCGCCGGCGCGGAAAGGACGGAAGCGATGAGGAGATGCGCCGTCGCTTCCGGCAGCACCGGGCCCAGGATGGCGGCATAGAGGAAGAGCACCGTCCCGGCAATAGACGCCATGCCGCCGACCATGATGGCGAAGAGCTCGCCGCGCGAAACGACGTCCAGGTAGGGCTTCACGAAGAGCGGCGCCTCGACCATGCCGACGAAGATGTTCGCCGCCGTGGAAAGCCCGACGACGCCGCCGACGCCCATGATGCGCTCGAGGAGAAGCGACAGGCCTTTCACGATGGCCGGCAGCACCCGCCAGTAGAAGAGGAGCGCCGAAAGCGCGCTGATCACGAGCACGAGCGGCAGCGCGCGGAACGCGAGCACGAAGGTCGCCGAGGCGTCCGTGACCGCGAACGGCGCCTTGCCGCCGCCGAGATAGCCGAAGACGAGGCTCGTGCCGGCCTGCGTCGCGGCCTCGAGCGCCGAGAGCGCGTCGTTCACCCTCATGAAGGCGCCCTTGATGGGCGGGACCTTGAGGAAGAGCGCCGCGAGCGCGATGAGGAGCGCAAGCCCCGAAATTACGGCGCGCCAGGGGACACGGCGGCGATCTTCGCCCAGCATCCACGCGAGCGCCACGAGGCCGCCGATTCCCGCGGCGGCATGGAGCAGGTCGGCCATTTCGGCAGTCCCGCCTACGCGAGCGCTTTGGCGATCGACGCTTGCAGCGCGAGCGCCGCGGCCCTCGGGTCGGCGGCGTCGCGGATGGGGCGCCCGACGACGATGTAGTCGGCGCCGGCGCGAAACGCCTCCTCCACGCCCATCGTGCGCTTCTGGTCGCCCTTCGCCGCGCTCGCCGGCCGGATGCCGGGCGTAACGACGAGCAGGCGCGATCCGAAGCGCTGCTTGAGGCGCGCCGCCTCGTGCGGCGAGGAAATGACGCCGTCGCAGCCGGACTCGAGCGTGGCGCGCGCGCGCGCCTCGACGAGCTCATCGAGCGGCTTCGTCGCGCCCATCTCCTCGAGATCGGACTGGTCGAAGCTCGTGAGCACCGTCACGCCGAGGATCTTCATCGCGCCCTTCTCCGCCGCCGCGGCGCGGAGCACCGAGGAATGCGCGTGCACGGTGAGGAACGACGCGCCGGAGCGGCTCACGTTCGCCGTCGCCCGCCGGACGGTCTCCGGGATGTCGAAGAGCTTCAGGTCGGCGAAGACCTTGTTGCCGCGATCCGCGAGCCAGCGCACGAGCGGGAAGTAGCCTTCGGTCGAGAAGAGCTCGAGGCCGACCTTGTAGAAGCGCACGGAATCACCGAGCGCCTCGACGAGCGAGCGCGCCTCCGCTGCGCTGGGCAAATCGAGGGCGACGATGAGGCGCTCGGCGGCCGGAATGTTCATGCGGGACGCCTTTCCCGCGCGAGCGGCTCGCCGCGCTCGTCGAAACGGCCGTGCCGGAAGGCGCCCAGCATGGCAGTGAAGGCCGCGCCCACCAGCGCGATGAGCCACGAGAGGTACAGCCAGACGAGGAAGAGCAGCACCGTCGCGAACGTGCCGTAGATGATCGTGTAGGTGGGGAAGCGGCTCACGTAGAGCGCGAAGCCGCGCTTCGCGAGCTCGAAGACGGCACCGGCGACGAAGGCGCCTGTGGCCGCGTGCGCGAGGGGCACGCGGCGGTTCGGCACCAGGAGATACACGAGCGAGAGCGCCGCCCAGGTGAGGACGAAGGGCGTGAAGCGCAGCACGAGCTCCGCGAGCCAGTCGAGCTGCAGCATGCCGAGCGAGCTCACGACGAGCGCGGAAGTCATGGAGAGGCTCCCGCCGATGAGCGCGGGGCCGAGCGTGAGCACCGCCCAGTACGTGGCCAGGCGCTGCATGAGCGGGCGCTTGCGCTCGACGCGGAAGATCCGGTTCATCACGTCGTCGATGGTGAGCATGAGCATCACCGCCGTGACGGCAAGCGCGCCGAGCCCGATGGCGGTGAGCTGCCGGGCGCGCTCGGAGAAGTCCGAGAGCTGCTCGACGAACTGGTCGATGCCCGCGGTATCGGGCAGGAAGTGGCCGATGATGTAGTCCTGGAGCGCGCTCACCGCGCGGTCGAAGACCGGAAACGCGCTCGCCAGGGCGAGGGCCACGGTCGCAAGCGGCACCGCGGCGAGGAGCGTGGTGTAGGTGAGGCTCCCGGCGGTTTGCGTCAACCGGTCGTCGAAGACCCGGCGCCCGAGCGCGAGGGAAAAGCCGAAGAGGTCGTGCCAGGCCTGGCGAAGATTCTCGCGCGTCTCGCGGGCGCTCTTCAGCATTATTGATCTTATGATAACCGACGTGGCGCGCATCCTCGTCCTCTACTACAGCATCGGCGGGTCCGTGCGGCGCATGGCGGAGCTCATTGCCGAAGGCGCAGAGCGCGCGCCCGGCGCGCAGGCCGTGCTGCGCACGGTGCCCAGGGTCTCGCCCTCGACCGAGAAGGCCGCCCCCGCCGTTCCGGAAAGCGGCGCGCCCTACGCGGAGCTCGCCGACCTCGAGTCGTGCGCCGCGCTCGCCCTCGGCAGCCCCACGCGCTTCGGCAACATGGCGGCGCCGCTCAAGCATTTCCTCGACGGCACGGGGCTCCTCTGGCAGCGCGGCGCGCTTGCGGGAAAGCCCGCCTGCGTCTTCACCTCGACCGCGAGCCTGCATGGCGGCCAGGAGACGACGCTCGTCTCGATGATGCTTCCGCTCCTTCACCACGGCATGGTGGTGATGGGCCTGCCCTATACGCATGCCGAGCTGAACGCCACGCGGGCAGGCGGCACGCCGTACGGGCCGAGCCACTTCGCCGGCGTGGCGGACGACCTGCCGATCGACGAGCACGAGCGAGCGCTCTGCATCGCGCAGGGCCGGCGCCTCGCCGAGCTCGCGCTCAAGCTTGCGCGCTAGCGCAGCCCTCCGGCTCTCGGCGAGCGCGTTCCTCGTCCTGCTGCTCTTCCTTTGCCTGGCCTGGGAGCTCTGGCTCGCGCCGCTGCGGCCCGGCGGCTCCTATGCGGCGCTCAAGGCCTTGCCGCTCGCCATCGCGCTGCCCGGCATCCTGGCCGGACGGCGCTACACCTACCAATGGACGAGCATGCTCGCCTTCGCCTACTTCGCCGAGGGGGCGATGCGAAGCTGGAGCGATGCGGGCGCATCGCGCGCCTGCGCCGCCGCCGAAGTCGGGCTGAGTCTTGCCTTCGCGGTCGCCGCGATCGGCTTCGTGCGTACTGGACGCTAGCGCGCCAGCAGCCGCTTCGCAGCGGCGTAGATCGGGACTTCCACCATCAGGCCGTCGACCTTCACGCGCTCCTTCCCCCGCGCCCGCGCTTTTTCGAACGCGTCGACGATCCGGCGCGCGTGGGCCCGGTCTTTTTGCGAGACACCGAGGACGCGGTTGATGGCACGGGCGTGCGACGGATCGACGAGGCTCTTCATGCGATAGCCGAGCCGCTTGGCATAGCGGGCGTCCGCGGCGGCGCCCTTCGCATCGCTAAACGTATACGGGGCATCGATCGCTTCCACGCCGGCCGCGCGGCATTCGACCAGGAACCTGGAGCGAACGTACGCGAGCTCTTCGCCGGAGCGCGTGCGCGAGGTGCCGAGGTCCGCGACCATGTCCTCGCTCGCCACGAGGAGTGCGCTCACCTTGCGGCTCGCACGCCCGATTTCGTAGGCGCGGCGCAGGCCCGCCGCCGACTCGACGTTGGGCACGAGCTCGAAGGCCCCGCGGGTCGCCTGCTCGAGCGCGACCACCTTCTCGGGTGCATCGACCTTCGACATCATGACGATGTCGGGCTTCGCCGGAAGGACGGCGGCCAGATCCGCCCGACCGTCGCCCTCGAGGGGGTTGACGCGCACCGCGACGAGCGCTCCCGCCTTTCGCCAAGCCGCGAAGGCCTGCGCCGCCATCACGCGCGCCTTCGGCCTGAGCGCAGGCGGAGTGAAATCCTCGAGCTCGAGGACGACGACGTCGGCGCCGGATTTCGCCGCCGCCGCATGCGCGGCCGGGTCGGCGCCCGCGACGAAGAGCCAGGAGCGGCGGCGATTCACGCTTTCCCGTATTGGGGATTCACGCGCTCCATCTTGCTCGCGAGCTTGTTCAGCGCGGAGAGGTACGCCTTCGCGGAGGCGACGATGATGTCGGTGTCGGCGCCCACGCCGTTCACGATCCGGCCGCCCTTGGAGAGCCGCACCGTCACCTCGCCCTGCGATTCCGTGCCGGTGGTCACCGCGTTCACCGAGAAGAGCAGCAGCTCCGCGCCGCTCTTCGCGACCGACTCGATCGCCTTGAACGTCGCATCCACGGGGCCGTCGCCGTTGGCCTCGGTTTTGCGTTCCGTCTGGTTTTCCTTCAGGACCAGCACGGCTTTCGGCTTCTCTCCCGTTCCACTCTCCTGGTGGAGCGTCACCAGGCGCCAGTGCTCCTCTTCCGAGATGCCCGCTTCCTGCGCGACGAGCGCCTGGAGGTCCTCGTCGAAGATCTCCGCCTTCTTGTCCGCGAGATCCTTGAAGCGCTGGAACGCCTTGTTGTAGCCGTCTTCGCTGTCGAGCTCGATGCCGAGCTCCTTCAGGCGCTGCTTGAAGGCGCTCCGGCCGGAGAGCTTGCCGAGCACGATCTTGTTGGCGCTCCAGCCCACATCCTCGGCGGTCATGATCTCGTAGGTCTCTCGCGCCTTGAGCACGCCGTCCTGGTGGATGCCGGAAGCGTGCGCGAAGGCGTTCGCGCCGACCACGGCCTTGTTCGGCTGCACGACGAATCCGGTGATCTGCGACACGAGGCGCGAAGTCGGCACGATGTGCCTCGTGTCGATTCCGGTCTCCAGGCCGAAGAAGTCTCTTCTCGTTCGCACGGCCATGACCACTTCCTCGAGGGACGTGTTGCCCGCGCGCTCGCCGAGCCCGTTGATGGTGCACTCGATCTGCCGGGCGCCGCCGATCTTCACCGCGGCGAGCGAGTTCGCCACCGCCATGCCAAGGTCGTTATGGCAGTGCACGGACCAGACCGCCTTGTCCGAATTTGGAATTTTGGTTTTAAGAGTTTTCAAAAACAAACCAAACTGCTCGGGAACGGCGTATCCGACCGTATCCGGGACGTTGATCGTCGTCGCGCCTTCCGCGATCACCGCCTCGAGCACGCGGCAGAGGAAATCGACGTCCGAGCGGCTGCCGTCCTCGGGCGAGAACTCCACGTCCGGGCAGTGCTTCTTCGCGAAGCGCACCGAGAGCTTCGCCTGCTCGAGCACCTGCTCCGGGCTCATGCGCAGCTTCTTCTCCATGTGCAACGCGCTCGTCGCAATGAAGGTATGGATTCGCCAAGGCCCCTTCGCTGCCTTCAGCGCATCGATGCCGCGCTGGATGTCGCGGTCGTTCGCCCGGCACAGCCCCGCGATCGTGGATTCGCGGATGACGCCCGCGATGGCCTGGACCGCCTCGAAGTCGCCGTTCGAGGAGGCGGGAAAGCCCGCCTCGATCACGTCCACGCGCATGCGCTCGAGCGCGCGCGCGATGCGAAGCTTCTCGTCCTTCGTCATCGACGCGCCGGGGCTCTGCTCTCCGTCGCGCATGGTGGTGTCGAAAATGATCAAGCGGTCTTTGGTGCCTTTGGCAGTCGTGCTCATGGGGCTCTTCCCTGGTTAGGAACGCACTTTTCCCGTTTCCACCCTTTTGGGGCGGAGCGGTCGAAGCTCGGATTGTGGGTCGGGGGATTTAGCGCGCGAGGCGCAGCAGCAGGCCGCCCAGCGCGAGGAGCGCGAGCGAGAGGAGCGAGAGAATGGCCCGTTGCATGCCGGCGACTATAGCTTCCCCGGACGGAAATGACAAGGAAAGCGGTGGGCGGCGCGGCCTCAGTGGCCGACCGCGAAGTCGTTGCGGCCGGTGCGGTCGCGCCCGCGCAGGAGCCAGAGCGGGCGCGTGGCGAACGCGGTCCGCACCCCCGTGCCGCCGAGGCTGATGTTGCGCTCGAATACGGAGGTCCCGGGCATGTAGCGAAGGGCGATCCCAGTGCGGCGCTTGCTCGAGGTGTTGCGATCGGCGCCATGGACCAGGTAGACGTCGTGCATCGACATCTGTCCGGGCTCGAGCTCGAGCGCTACCGCGCTCGACTCGTCGAACGAGTCCTCGCGCGTGCGAATGGCGAGCGTCAGGTCTTCGCGGTCCTCGCGCAGGTGGGGGTAGGTCGTGCGGCTCGCGTGCGAGCGCGGGATGACTTTCAGGCAACCGTTCTCGAGCTTCGATTCCTCGAGCGCCACCCATACCGTGCAGGTGGCGAGCGGACGCATCGGCCAGTAGTGCCCGTCCTGGTGCCAAGGCGTCGCATAGCCTTCTGCGGCCGGCTTGCAGAAGACGTGCGCGCCCCACAGGATGATGTCGGCCCCGATCGCCGCCTCGACGAGATCGAGGATCTCCGAGTCCATCGCCAGGTCGAGGAACTTGCGGCTGCCGCGCACGCCTTCATCGTTGCCGCCCTCGCGCTCGACGTGCGCGCTGACGAGCTTCTCGGGGCGCACGCCGGGATTGTCGGCGATCAGCTTGTCGAGCGCCGCGGCGAGTTCGCGCACGCGCGCTTCGGGAAGCCGGTAGCGCGGGACGACGTAGCCTTCGCGGTGGTAGTGGGCCGCCTCGTCCGCCGAAAGCGTGGCCACGGCTACTCCTCCGGCAGGACGGACTTCACCCGCCCTCCCCGCACCCACATCACGTAGCCCGAAACCGAGTACGAGAAGAAGAGCAGGAAGAGGATCAGCGGCGGGCGCGTCGCGATGACCGCATAGGCGACCACGGCGGCAAGGATGGCCCACAGCGGCACGCGGCGGCGCCAGTTGAATTCCTTGAAGCTGTAGAACGGCACGTTGGACACCATCGTCATGCCCGCGAAAATGGCGACGATCCAGGTGACCCCGGCGATCCAGAAGGATTCGTCCGGATCGAAGCCCAGGTCGGTCAGCGCCCACACGAGGCCTGCCATCACGGCCGCTCCCGAAGGACTGGGAAGTCCCTGGAAGAAGCGCTTGTCGACCACGCCGATGTTGACGTTGAAGCGCGCGAGCCGGATGCCGGTCGCGGCGCAATAGACGAAGGCCGCGATCCAGCCCGCGGTGCCGAGGTCCTTGAGCGCCCATTCGTAGGCGAGCAGCGCGGGCGCCGCGCCAAAGGCGACCATGTCGGCGATGGAATCGTACTGCGCGCCGAACTCGCTCGCCGTGTGCGTCCAGCGCGCGACCCGGCCGTCCATCCCGTCGAGGACCATGGCGACGAAGATCGCGATGCCGCCGGTCTCGAAGCGGCCGTTCATGGCCTGGACGATGGCGAAGAAGCCGCAGAAGAGGACGCCGGTCGTGAAGAGGTTCGGCAGGAGATAGATCCCGCGGCGGCGCAGCCCGCCGCCGGGCTCCTGGCCCGGAGGGTCGCGTTGCAGGTCCAGGTCTTCTTCAGTCATGCGCGGCCAGCCGTGCGAGGACGGTTTCGCCAGCGTAAACCTTTTCTCCGAAGGCCGCGTCCACGCGCGCGTCGAGCGGGAGGTAGAGGTCCACCCGCGAGCCGAAGCGGATGAAGCCGAAGCGCTCCCCCTTGCGCAGCGCGGCGCCGGGCTCGACATAGGAAAGGATCCGGCGCGCGACCAGCCCGGCGACCTGGACGCAAGTCACGTCCTGGCCGTCGGCCGTGCGCAGCCACAGGGCGCTTCGCTCGTTGTCGAGCGAGGCCTTGTCGAGCGCCGCGTTCAGGAAGTGGCCGGGAAAATACCACTTCTCCTTGACCGTGCCGTCCACCGGCGAGCGGTTCGAGTGCACGTTGAAGACGTTCATGAAGACGCTGACCTTGAGCGCCTCGCGTCTGAGGTACGGATCCTCCGCCTTCCCGACGAGGACGATGCGACCGTCGGCCGGCGAGACGACGAGCGAAGGGTCTTCCGGGACCTGCCGGGGCGGATCGCGGAAGAACTGGACGACAAAAGCGGTCGCGAGCCAGAACGGCGCCGACCACCAGCCGACGAATATCGCGGCGACCAAAGAAACGAAAAACACGCCCGCGAGGTAGGGCCATCCCTCGCGCGCGATGATCGGATGCGGATACGGCGTCAAATACCTAGTTCTTCGAGGTGTCGACGAGCCGGTTCTTCCTGATCCACGGCATCATCTCGCGCAGCCGCGCGCCGACCTTCTCGATCGGCAGCTCCGCCGTCATGCGGCGCCGGGAAAGCAGCGTCGGAGCGCCGGCGCGGTTCTCGAGCACGAACTCCTTCGCGTATTCGCCGGTCTGGATGCGGTGGAGCGCTTCCTTCATGCGCGCGCGCACGCCCTCGTCGATGACCTTGGGACCGGTGACGTACTCGCCGAACTCGGCGTTGTTCGAGATGGAATAGTTCATCGTGCCGATGCCGCCCTCGTACATGAGGTCGACGATGAGCTTGAGCTCGTGGAGGCACTCGAAGTACGCCATCTCCGGCGCGTAGCCCGCCTCGACGAGCGTGTCGAAGCCCGCCTTGACGAGCTCGACGCAGCCGCCGCAAAGCACCGTTTGCTCGCCGAAGAGGTCGGTCTCGGTCTCTTCCTTGAAATTGGTCTCGATCACGCCCGCCTTGCCGCCGCCGATCGCCGCCGCATAGGAGAGCGCGACGTCGCGCGCCTTCTTCGACGGGTTGCGGTGCACGGCGATCAGCATCGGCACGCCGCCGCCCGCGGCGTAGGTCGAGCGCACGGTGTGGCCGGGCGCCTTGGGCGCGACCATCCATACGTCGAGGTCGGCGCGCGGCTGGATGAGCCCGTAGTGGATGTTGAAGCCGTGCGCGAAGGCGAGCGAGGCGCCCTTCTTGATGTTCGGTTCGATGAATTCCTTGTAGACGGCGGCATGGTGCTCGTCGGGCAGGAGGACCATGACGATGTCGGCGCCCTTGATCGCTTCGGCCATCTCGGCGACCTTCACGCCGCCCTTCTTCGCCTTGTCCCAGGAAGCGCCGCCCTTCCTCAGCGCGACCGTGACCTTCACTCCGGAATCCTGCAGGTTCTGCGCGTGCGCGTGGCCCTGCGAGCCGTAGCCGATGATGGTGACCTTCTTGCCTTTGACGAGGGATAGATCCGCGTCCTTGTCGTAATAGACCTTCATTGGTTTTCCCCTAGGAAATCTTTTTTGGAAACGAAAAGCTAGACCCGCAGCACCCGGCTGCCGCGCCCGATCCCGCTCGCCCCGGTGCGCACCGTCTCGATGATCGAGCCCGGCTCGAGCGCCTGGATGAAGGCGTCGAGCTTGTTGCCCGTGCCGGTGAGCTCGATGGTGTAGGTGTTGTCGGAGACGTCGATGATGCGCCCGCGGAAGATGTCCGCCATGCGCTTCATGTCCTCGCGCTCCTTCTGGCCGGCGCGCACCTTGATGAGCATGAGCTCGCGCTCGATGTGCTCGGCCTCCGAGAGGTCGATCACCTTCACGACCTCGATCAGCTTGTTCAGCTGCTTGGTGATCTGCTCGACCACGTCCTCGGAGCCCGTCGTGACGATCGTCATGCGCGACATCGAGGCGTCCTCGGTCGGCGCAACGGTGAGCGTCTCGATGTTGTAGCCGCGCGCGGAGAACAGTCCGGAGATCCGCGACAGCGCCCCGGCCTCGTTTTCCACGAGCACTGAGATGATGTGCCTGGACATGAGGGCGCGGCCTGAAGGCCGCTCAGAGATCCTCGTAGAGGATCATCTCGGTGATGCCCTTGCCTCCGGGCACCATCGGGTAGACGTTCTCTTTCTGGTCGGTGATGAAGTCGAGGAATACCAGCTCGGACTTCCGGCTGAACGCTTCCTTCAGCGCGGGCTCCACGTCCGCCGGCTTGTCGATCAGCACGCCGCGATGGCCGTAGCCCTCGGCGAGCTTCACGAAGTCGGGCAGCGCGTCCATGTAGGACTCGGAATAGCGGTTGCCGTGGAAGAACTCCTGCCACTGGCGCACCATGCCCATGTACCGGTTGTTGAGGTTCACGATCTTGATCGGCAGCCGGTACTGCTTGCACGTCGAGAGCTCCTGCAGGCACATCTGGATGGAGCTCTCGCCGGTGACGCAGGCGACCGTGGCGCCCCGGTTCGCGAGCTGCACGCCCATCGCCGCGGGCAGGCCGAAGCCCATCGTGCCCAGGCCGCCTGAGTTGATCCAGCGGCGGGGCTCATTGAACTTGTAGA
The DNA here is from genome assembly GCA_019237595.1 of Betaproteobacteria bacterium. Taxonomy (GTDB): domain Bacteria; phylum Pseudomonadota; class Gammaproteobacteria; order Burkholderiales; family SG8-39; genus SCGC-AG-212-J23. Next base: position 10,223 of record JAFAGU010000362.1, read on the forward strand.
ACTGCGCCGCCCACATCTGGTGCTGGCCGACATCCGAGGTCACGAACGCCTCGCCCTTCGTCACCTCGTAGAGCTTCTCCAGCACGAACTGGGGCTTGATGATCGCCGACTTGCGGTCGTAGCGCAGGCAGTCCTTCGCGCGCCACTCGCCGATCTGCTTCCACCAGGCATCGATCGATTTCCTTTCGGTCTTCGCCGAAGAAATCAATTTGAGAAGCTCTTCCAGCACATCCGGAATGTTTCCCACGATCGGCACGTCGACCTTCACGCGCTTGGAGATCGACGACGGGTCGATGTCGATATGGATGATCTTGCGCGGGTTCTGCGCGAAGTGCGCCGGATCGCCGATGACGCGGTCGTCGAACCGCGCGCCGATGGCGAGCAGCACGTCGCAGTGCTGCATGGCCATGTTCGCCTCGTACGTGCCGTGCATGCCGAGCATGCCGAGGAATTGCTTGTCCGTGCCGGGATAGGCGCCCAGGCCCATCAGCGTGCTCGTGCAGGGAAAGCCGAGGCTCCTGACCAGGTCGATCAATTGAGAAGACGAGTTCGAAAGCACCACGCCGCCGCCCGTGTAGACCATGGGGCGCTCGGCCTCGAGGAGGAGCTGCACGGCCTTCTTGATCTGGCCTGCGTGCCCCTTGCGCACGGGGTTGTACGAACGAAGCGAGACCGTCTCCGGGTAGTGGAACTCGCATGTGGCAGCGGTGACGTCCTTCGGGATGTCCACCACCACGGGCCCCGGCCGGCCGGTGGTCGCGATGTGGAACGCCTTCTTCATGGCGCCCGCGAGGTCGTTCACGTCCTTCACGAGCATGTTGTGCTTGACCACCGGGCGCGTGATGCCGACCGTGTCGCATTCCTGGAAGGCGTCGAGCCCGATCGCGTGCGTGGGCACCTGCCCGGTGATCACCACCATCGGGATGGAGTCCATGTACGCGGTCGCGATGCCGGTGACCGCATTGGTGACGCCCGGGCCGGAGGTGACGAGCGCAACGCCCACCTTGTGCGAGGAGCGCGAATAACCGTCGGCAGCGTGCACCGCGCCTTGCTCGTGGCGCACGAGCACGTGCTTCACCTTGTCCTGCTTGAAGAGCTCGTCGTAGATGTGCAGGACCGCGCCGCCGGGATAGCCGAATACGAACTCGACGCCCTCTTCCTGGAGGCATCGAATCACGATTTCGGCTCCGGTGAGCGTGCTCGCCTTGATGCGGTCCATGTTCTGGGAATTCCCCGTGACGACTGCGGAAAAGCTTTGGACAATAAAGGCTTGGTGCGGTGCGGTCAAGCTGACCGGACGCTGACAGAGACCGCGTTTTGGTACCATGGGCCGCCAAAACAACAGCGCCCCGGAGAGGGAAACCTGGCATCCCGAAGCGAGCTTTCGGCCTTCCTCGAGGGGGTGGAACGCCGAGCCTTCAAGCAAGCGGTCTTCGCGGTCCGCGACGAGGAAGCGGCGCTCGACATCGTGCAGGACGCGATGCTCCGCCTCGCGGAAAAGTATGGCGACCGGCCCCCGGCGGAGCTGCCGCTGCTCTTCCACCGCATCATGCAGAACGCGATCCGGGACTGGTTCCGCCGCCAGAAGGTTCGCTCGCTCTGGACGACGCTCTTCTCCTCGCTCGGCGGCCGGGGCGACGACGATGAAGACCACGATCCGCTGGAAACCCTCGAGGCGGCGGGCGGGTCGAATCCGGAGGAGACGCCGGCGAACCGGCTCGAGAGATCTCAAGTGCTTGAAATCATTGAGCAAGAGATGTCTCGCCTGCCGGCCCGTCAACGGGAAGCTTTCATGTTGCGTTACTGGGAGGAACTGGACGTAGCGGAAACTGCCAAGGCCATGGGCTGCTCCGAGGGAAGCGTGAAGACGCATTGCTCCCGGGCCGCGCACACCTTGGCGGCGGCGTTGAAGGCACGGGGCGTTACGCTCTGAACTTCTCCGCCCCTTCCGCCGACGTACCGACGAAGCCATGAACGAACAACTCTTCGGCAACAAGGTCCGCCACCTCCTCAACCAGGGCTTGCGCGCCAACGTGCACGACGAGTCGCGTGTCGGCGCGCGGCTCAAGGCCGCCCGCGACCAGGCGCTCGCGCGGCAGCGCGCCGAGCCCGCGGGCGCGCTGGCGTGGGCCGACAACGTGGCCGGGCGCTTCGGAGGCTGGGCCGGGCTGTCCCTCAAGGTGGTGCTGCCCTCGCTCATGCTGGTCGCGGCGGCCGGCGGCCTCTACGCGTGGCAGCAGAACCAGCGCGCCGCGGAGCTCGAGGAGATCGACGCGCAGCTCCTCACCGACGACCTGCCGATCGACGCCTACCTCGACCGCGGGTTCCAGAACTACCTGAAGAAAACCAGCGCGACCGCGGAAGAGCAATGATCCGCGCCGTCGTGCTCGCACTCGCGCTCGGCCTCGCGTCGGGCGCGCACGCGCAGCCAGACGCCGCAAAGCCTGCGCCGAAGCCGGCCGCCAAGGCCGCCGCCAAGCCGAAATCCGCCGCCCGCCCGGCGTGGGCCGAGCTCTCGGCGGAGCAGCAGGCCATCCTCGCGCCGCTCAAGTCCGACTGGGACGAGCTCGACGCCGCGCGCAAGCGCAAGTGGATCGGCATCGCGAAGCGCTATCCGCGGATGAAGCCGGAGGAGCAGCAGCGGGTGCAGGCGCGCATGGATCGCTGGGCGAACCTGAGCCCCGAGCAGCGCCGGCAGGCGCGCGAGAACTACCGCGCCATGGCGAAGGCTTCGCGCGAAAAACACAAGGACCTCCGCCAGCAGTGGGCGGAATACCAGGCGCTCTCCCCCGCGGAACGCGAGCGCCTCGTCGCCGAGCCGGTGCCCGTGCGCGCCGGAAAGCGAAGCGGCCGATAGCGCCCGCGACGCCTCGCCTCCTGCGCCGGCTGGCGAGCATGCTCTACGAGGGATTGCTTCTTCTCGCCATCGCGCTCTTCGCAAGCGTGGTCTTCTACGCGGCGAGCGGCGGCCTCGACGCCACCGCCGGCGCTGCCCGCCTCGCGCTGCAGGTCTTCCTGCTCGCGGTCTTCGCTGCCTACTTCCTCGCTTCGTGGCTGCGGGGCGGGCAGACCCTCGCGATGAAGGCTTGGCGCATCCGGCTCGTGCAAGTCACGCCCGCGCGCGCGCTCGCGCGCTTCGCTTGCGCGCTCGTCCTGGTTCCCTGCGGCGTGTCGATCCTCTGGGCGCTCTTCGACCGCGACGGCCAGTTCCTGCACGACCGCCTCGCCGGGACGCGCCTCGTCGCCGCCTGACCCTGGTTCAGCGCCGCTCGACCCACCACATCGCCGCCATTGCCATGAAGAAGAAGGCGACGCTCGGGACCGCGGCCGCGCCGATGGGCGGCCAGTCGCGGAGCAGCCCGATGTGCGAGAAGAGGCTGTTCAGCATGTGGAAGAAGATGCCGAGCATGATGCCGAGGAACACCTTGACGCCGACCATGCCGGCGCGCGCCTGCATGTAGGCGAAAGGCAGCGCGAGCGCCATCATCACGATCGCCGCGAGCGGGTAGAAGAGCTTCTTCCACATCGCGATCTCGAAGCGCTCTGTTTTCTGCCGGTTGCCGGCGAGGTGCTGGATGTACTTGTAGAGCGCCCAGGTCGACATCCGCTCCGGGCGCACGATCAGCGCGTCCATCATTTCCGGCGTCACGGCCGAGCGCCACTCCGCCTCGTCGATCCGGACCACGCGCGGAGCGGCGCCTTCGTCGAAGCGGGTCTGCGCGACGCTGCGGAGCGTCCAGACGCCGCTCCCGCGGTAGTCGGCGCGCTGGGCTGACGTCACGACGCGCAGCCGGTAGCCCGAATCGAACTCGTAGATGCGCACGCCGGAGAGCTCGCTCGCCTGCCGCGCCTCGCGCACGTTGATGAAGGAGCGCTCGTCCTTGAACCAGAGGCCCGAGCTCAGGTCCTCGCCAATGAGCGAGCTCATGGCGCGCAGGCGGAGCTTCTGCGCCGCCTCCTCGGTATGGGGGGCGACCCATTCGCCGACGACGAAGGTGGCGAGGATGAAGACGAGCCCGATCTTCGCGAGCGTCCAGCCTGCACGCGCGGGCGAGAGGCCGGAGGCGCGCATGACCGTATATTCGGAGTTGCTCGCGAGGTGCGCGAGCACGTAAAGCGTGCCGATGAGCACCACCACGGGGAAGAGCTCGTAGGCGTGGGCCGGGATCGAGAGCGCCACGTACGTGAAGATCTCCTTCAGGTGGTAGTCGCCGTTGCCGAGGTCCCCGAGCTCCTTGATGAGGTCGAAGAACGCGAAGAGCGCGAGGAAGCCGACCAGCACGAAGAGCACCGTCGAGTAGATCTGGCGCGCGAGGTAGCGCTCCAGCGTCGGCAGCTTCTGCGGCGCGGCGGGCCTCGTTGCCAACGCGCTAGCGCCCGAGCCTGAGGCGGATGAGCTGCATGCGCTGAGCGAACATGAAGACGAGCAGCGCCGCCATCCCGGCGTGCACGATCCACCAGCCGGTCGAGAATTCCAGGCGGCCCTGCGCAATGCGGGCCTGCGCGATCGAGAGCAGGTTCGAGTAGACGACGTAGGTGAAAAGCGCGAAGAGCAGGTTCGCCGAGCGGCCGGCGCGCGGGTTCACGAAGCTGATGGGAATCGCGAGGAGCGCGAGGAGGAGCGCCGAGATCGGCACGCCGATCCGCCACATGAGCTCGCCGAGGTTCGGGTTGCTCGGCGCGACGATGAGCCCCCACGTATTCAGCGTCTTCTGCGTGAGCGCGGGCTTCTCGCTCTCCTTCGCCTCGATGCGCGCCGCGTAGCGGTCGAACTCCGTCACGCGGTACTGCGCCTCGCCCGGCGTGCCTTCGTAGCGGCGGCCGTTCTCGAGCACGATGAAGCGGTCGCCGTTGGGCGCCGTCTCCGTGTGGCCGCTGCGGCTCATGCTCACGCCCTGGCGCTGCTGCTGCGTCGAGGCGACGAACACGTTCTGCACGTTGCTCTTGTCGCCGGACACCGATTCGACGAAGAAGACCCGGTCCTTGCCGCCGGTCTCGCCGAACACGCCCGGATCGACGCGCGACACGTCGTCGCGGGCGGAAAGCCGCGACTGGTATTGCTCCCCCATCTCCGCCGCCCACGGCGAGATGAAGAGCGAGAGCACGGTGATCACCGCGATCTGCGGCAGCGCGAAGAGCATCACGGGCTTCAGCCACGCCGTGAGCGGCAGCCCGGCGGAGAACCAGATCACCATCTCGGAGTCGCGCCAGCTGCGCGTGAGGGTGAGCAGCACCGCGATGAACATCGTGAGCGAGAGCAGCACCGGCAGCGCGCCGAGCGCGAAGAAGCCCATGAAAGCGACCACGGCGTCGGAAGGAATCTTGCCCCCCGCCGCGTCGCCCAGCAGGCGGATGAGCCGCGTCGTGAGCGCGATGGCGAAGAGCGTCATGAACACGGCGCCCGCGAGACCGGCGAATTCCCTGAGCAGCGCCCGGTGAAAGATCATGCGATACTTGCTTTCCCTATGGAATTTAGCATAAAGACCCTCTCTCCCGAGAAGGCGAAGCTGGGCTGCGTCGTCCTCGGCGTCTACCAGGAAAAGGATCTCACCGCGCCGGCGCGCCGCGTCGACCAGGCCTCGCAGGGCGCGCTGCGCGGCACGCTCCAGGACTTCTCCGCCAAGGCGGGCTCGACGCTTCTCCTGCGCGCGCTGCCCGGCATCGCTGCCGAGCGCGTGCTGCTCGTCGGCCTCGGCGAGCGGGCGAAATTCGGCGAGAGCGCGTACCGCGAAGCCTTGCGAGGCGCGGCGCTCGCGCTTCGCGAGCTTGGGGCAAGGAACGCCGCGCTCTTCCTCGTCGACGTGCGGGTCGGCGCAAAACCGCTTTCGTGGAACGCGCGCCATGCGGTCGCCTGCGTGCGCGAGGCGTTCTACCGCTTCGACGAGATGAAGAGCGGCAAGAAAGCGCCCGCCCCCGCGCTTGCCGAGGTCGTCCTGCCGATCTCCAGCAACGACCAGATCCGCAACGCCGTGCGGGAGGCTTCCGCCACGGCCGACGGCGCGGACCTCGCGCGCACGCTGGGGAACCTGCCGCCGAACGTCTGCACGCCGAGCTACCTGGCGGAAGAGGCGAAGAAGCTCGCTCGCCAGTACAAGCTGCGCGTGGAAGTGCTCGAGCGCCGGGACATGGAGAAGCTCGGCATGGGGGCGCTCCTCGCCGTCACCAACGCCTCGCACCAGCCGCCCAAGCTCATCGTCCTTCGCTACGAAGGCGCGGCGAAGTCGAAAAAGCCGGTGGTGCTGGTGGGCAAGGGCATCACCTTCGACACCGGCGGCATCTCCCTCAAGCCCGCGGGCGAGATGGATGAGATGAAGTACGACATGTCCGGTGCCGGGAGCGTCCTGGGCGCCATCCGCGCGCTCGCCGGCATGCGCGCGCCCGTGAACGTGATCGGCGTGGTGCCGACCTGCGAGAACATGCCGGGCGGACACGCCACGCGGCCGGGCGACATCGTGAAGACGCTCTCGGGCCAGACGGTCGAGATTCTCAATACCGACGCGGAGGGCCGGCTCATCCTGTGCGACGCCCTCACCTACGCCGAGCGCTTCGAGCCTGACGTGGTGGTCGACATCGCCACGCTGACGGGCGCATGCGTCGTCGCGCTCGGCCACGTGGTAAGCGGGCTTTTCGCCAACGACGAGAAGCTCGCGGGCGAGCTCCTCGCGGCGGGCGACGATGCCTGGGACCGGGTCTGGCGCCTGCCCCTTTGGGAGGACTACCAGGAGCAGCTGCGCTCGAATTTCGCCGACTTCGCCAACATCGGGGGCCGGCCCGGCGGCGCCATCACCGCCGCGTGCTATCTCGCGCGCTTCACCCGCAAGATGCGCTGGGCGCACCTCGACGTGGCCGGCACGGCATGGAAGAGCGGCCGCGAAAAAGGCTCGACGGCGAGGCCCGTCCCGCTGCTCGTGCGCTTCGTCCTGCGGCACGCGGGCCGGAAGTAGGCGCGCGCGACGGCTTTGACGAGCATCGACTTCTACTTCAACGCCGAAGATCGCGTCCAGGTCGCCTGCCGCCTCGCCGCCAAGGCTCTGCAGCAGGGCAAACGCCTGCTCGTCTACGCGGGAGACGGCGAAAGCGCCGCGCGCCTCGACCGCACGATGTGGACCTGGCCCGCGATCGGCTTCGTGCCGCACGTCCTGGTCCACGACCCGCTTGCGCCGCAGACGCCCGTCCTCATCGCTGCCGATGCCGCGACGCTCGAGTCGCCGCCGGTGGACGTGCGCCTGCTCCTCAACGTTTCGAACGAGTGCCCGCCGCACTTCGAGCGCTTCGAGCGCCTGCTCGAGGTGGTGGGCGCCGACGAGGCAGGCAAGTCGTCCGGGCGCGAGCGCTACCGGTTCTATCGCGACCGCGGCTATCCGATCGCGAACCACGACCTTGCCGCGCCCCATGGCTAAGGCGCCGGCGCCGCCCAAGCCTCCCGAGCGCGCGGGCAACCCGCTCGTCGAGCGCGTGGACGCCCTCCTGCACCGGCCGGAGGCCGCCCCCGGCGCGGGCGACGTGCCGGTTCTCACCGAAATCGTCGACGACGAGCGTCAGCCGCGTCCCGCGGCGGTGGATGCGGAGGCGCTCGAGGCGCTCGCGCGCGAGCTCGAGCGCGCGGTGCTTGAGCGGCTCGGGCCCGAAGTCGATCGCATCATCGAGGAGAAGCTCGCGCGCACGCTCACGAGCGTGCTGGGGCAATCGATGGACGGCATGCGCGCCGAGCTCACGCGCAACGTGACGCAGATGGTGCGCGAGGCGGTCGCCGCGTCGGTCGCCCGGGCGCTCGCCCCGCAAGAGAAGAAATAGCCGATGGAGAAGAGCTTCGAGCCCCGCGCGGTCGAGCAGCGCTGGTACGAGCGCTGGGAGTCCGCGGGCTACTTCCGCCACCGCGGGCAGGAGAAGCCCGCATACTCGATCCAGCTGCCGCCGCCTAACGTCACCGGCACGCTGCACATGGGCCATGCGTTCCAGCAGACGCTCATGGACGCGCTCATCCGCTACCACCGCATGCGCGGCTTCAACACCAACTGGGTGGTGGGCACCGACCACGCCGGCATCGCGACCCAGATCGTCGTCGAGCGCCAGCTCGAGGAGGAAGGCAGGCGCCGGCACGAGCTCGGGCGCGAGGCGTTCGTCGAGCGCGTCTGGAAGTGGAAGGCCCAGTCGGGCTCGACCATCACGCGCCAGATGCGCCGGCTGGGCGCGTCGGCGAACTGGGACTACGCCGATACCGAGGGCGGCAAGGGCGGCTACTTCACGATGGACGCGAAGATGTCGCGCGCCGTGACGGAGGTCTTCGTCCGCCTTTACGAGGAAGGGCTCATCTACCGCGGCAAGCGCCTGGTCAACTGGGACCCGGTGCTCGGCACCGCGGTATCCGACCTCGAGGTCGACACCGAGGAAACCACGGGAAGCATGTGGCGCATCCTCTATCCCTTCGTCGACGGCCCGCAGCGCTCGACCGACAAGGACGGCAACCCGGTCGAGCTTCGCGGCATGACGATCGCCACGACGCGGCCCGAGACGATGCTCGCCGACGGCGCAGTGGCGGTCCATCCGGAGGACCCGCGCTACCGGCACCTCGTCGGCAAGCACGTCGTGCTGCCGCTTTGCGACCGGACGATCCCGATCGTCGCCGATGCCATGGTCGAGCGCGAGTTCGCCACGGGCTGCGTGAAGATCACCGGCGCCCACGACTTCAACGACTACGGGGCGGCGCTGCGCCACAACCTGCCGATGATCGTGATCTTCACGCTCGACGCGAAGATCAACGAGAACGGGCCGAAGCAGTTCCGCGGCATGGACCGCTACGAGGCGAGGAAGGCCGTCGTCGCGCAGCTCGAGCGGGAGAACTTCCTCGCCGGCGTCGAGGCGCACAAGATGGCGGTGCCCAAGTCGGGCCGCACCGGCGTCGTGGTCGAGCCGATGCTCACCGACCAGTGGTTCGTCAAGATGGAATCGATGGCGCGCGACGGGCTCGAAGTCGTGAAGCGCGGCGAGGTGAAGTTTTTCCCCGAGCACTGGACGGCCACCTACAACCACTGGCTCGAGAACATCCAGGACTGGTGCATCTCCCGGCAGCTCTGGTGGGGGCACCAGATCCCGGCGTGGTACGACGCGGACGGGAAGGTCTACGTCGCTCGAACCGAAGAAGAAGCCGAAAAGAAGGCAAGCGGCAAAAAGCTCGTGCGGGACCCGGACGTGCTCGACACGTGGTTCTCGTCGCAGCTCGTCCCCTTCAGCTCGCTCGGCTGGCCGGACAAGACGCCCGATCTCGAGACCTTCCTTCCCTCGGACGTGCTGGTCACCGGGAACGACATCATCTTCTTCTGGGTGGCGCGCATGATCATGGCGACGCGGCACTTCACGGGGAAGGTGCCGTTCCGGCACGTGTACATCAACGCCATCGTGCGCGACGCCGAGGGCGAGAAGATGTCCAAGTCCAAGGGGAACACCATCGATCCGCTCGACCTGATCGATGGCATCTCCTTCGACAAGCTGCTGGAGAAGTCGACGCAGGGCCTGCTGAGAGCCGACCACAGGCAGCGCATCGAGAAATACGTCCGCTCGCACTTCCCGAGCGGCATCCCGGCGTTCGGCGCCGACGCCGTGCGCTTCACCTTCGCGTCGCTGGCGAGCTTCTCGATCACGCTCAACTTCGACCTCAGCCGATGCGAGGGCTACCGCAACTTCTGCAACAAGCTCTGGAACGCGACGCGGTTCGTCCTCATGAACACGGAGGGCAAGGATTGCGGGCTGGACGAGAAGGCGGCAGTGGAGCTGAGCGCCTGGGACCGCTGGATCGTCTCGCTCCTGCAAAAAACCGAGCAGCAGGTCCAGCAGGCCTTCGACGAATACCGCTTCGACCAGGGCGCCGCGGCGATCTACCGGTTCGTCTGGGACGAATATTGCGACTGGTACCTGGAGGTCGCAAAAGAGCAGCTCAAGTCGGAAAAACCGGAAATCCAGAGAGGAACGCGAAGGACACTGGTGCGCGCGCTGGAGGCGACGCTGCGGCTCGCGCACCCGATCATCCCGTTCATCACGGAGGAGCTCTGGCAGGGCGTCGCGCCGCTCGCCGGAAAGTCGGGCGATACGATCATGCTCGCCCCCTATCCCCAGGCGCAGCCGGCGAAGATCGACGAGGAAGCCGAGCACGAGGTCGCGCTCGCCAAGGACGTCGTCAATGCGACTCGCAACCTGCGCAGCGAGCTCAAGGTCCCGCCGAAACAGTCGATCGGCCTCTTCATCACCGGGCAACCGAGCCGGACAACCGCGGTCGCGGCCCTCTCTCTTGCGCGGGTCAACGACCTGAAGCCGGTCAGCGAGCTGCCCAAGACCGACTTCCCGGTCGCAGTCGCGGGCCCGCACCGGCTCATGCCGCATATCGAGGTCGACGTCGCGGCCGAGCGCGCGCGGTTGAGCAAGGAGCTCGCGCGCATCGAGGGGGAGATCTCCCGGAACCAGGCGAAGCTCGCCAACGAGTCCTTCGTCGCGCGCGCGCCGCAGGCGGTGGTCGAGCAGGAGCGCCGCCGCCTCGCCGACTTCCAGGCGACGCACACGAAGCTCAAAGAACAGCTTACGAAGCTCTCGGCGCAGCCGTGAGCGGGAGCGAGCGCCCGTGACCCTCCCGGCCGGCCTGCGGGCGCTGCGCCACCGGAACTTCCGGCTCTTCTACCTGGGCCAGGGCACCTCGCAGATCGGCTTCTGGCTGCAGCAGATCGCCACCGGCTGGCTGATCTACAAGCTCTCGGGCTCGGCCTTCCTCCTCGGCCTCGCCGCCTTCGCTCTGCAGATTCCCTTCCTCGTGCTCGCGCCGCTCGCCGGGGTCTACCTGGATCGCCTCGACCGCCGCCGCGTGCTCGTGACCACGAATTGCGTCGCGTTCCTGCAGGCGAGCGCGATGTTCGCGCTCGTGGCCGCCGGCGAGGTGCAGCCCTGGCACCTCGTGGCGGCGAACCTCGTCCTCGGCGTCGTCTCGGCGTGCGACGCGCCCGCGCGCCAATCGATCCTCGTCGAGCTGGTGGGCGGCAAGGCGGACCTGCCGAACGCGATCGCGCTCAACTCGACGATGATGAATGCCGCGCGGTTCGTCGGCCCGCTCGTGGGCGGCGGCCTGATCGCCGCGCTCGGCGAGCGCTGGAGCTACGGCATCAACGCGCTCACCTACCTCTGGATGCTCGGCATGCTCTCGCGCATGCAGCTTCCGCCGCGGCCGCGGCTGCCGGCGGGGGCGGGCCTCGTGCACGAGCTCGCCGCCGGGGCGCGCTACGCGTACGGCTTCCTGCCGACCCGATCGGCGCTCCTCCTCCTCGCCGCGACGAGCCTGACGGTGCAGTCCTACGCGGCGCAGATGCCGTGGTTCGCGCGCGAAGCCTTCCATGGCGACTCGCGCACGCTCGGCATGCTCGTGGGAGCCGGGGGCCTCGGCGCGGTCTCCGGGATGGTGTATCTCGCGAACCGCCCGGATATCCGCGGGCTCCTGCGGCTCGCCGGCACGATGTCCGCCACGGGCGGCTGTGCGCTGATCGCGTTCTCGTTCTCCACGAGCCTCTGGCTCGCCCTTCCGGCGCTCTACTTCGTCGGCATGGGAGCGATGCTCACGGCCGCCTCCATCAACACCGTGCTCCAGAGCATCGTGCCCGACGAGCTGCGGGGGCGCGTCGCCTCGTTTTACGTGATGTCCTTCCTCGGGATCGCGCCGCTGGGCGCGCTCGCCTCGGGCGTCGTGGCCGAGCGGATCGGCCCGCCCCACACGATGGCCGCGTGCGGCGTCCTGGCCCTCGCCGCCGCGGCTACGTACTTCTCGCAGTTCGGCAAGATCCGCCGCGACATCCGCGCCGCCTACGAGCGGCTCGGAATCCTCGCCAAGGCTAGTAAGGCCTGAATCCCTGCCCCACGAACGGGGGCTGGCGGCCGACGATGCCCTCGAGCAGGATGAGCTCGGCGTCCGTGTGGTTGATGACTGGCGCCTGCATGAGCATCTGCGGCGCGCCCGCCGACATGATGTAGCGCGGCTGCTCGTGGTGGCGCGTGCGGACCGTCTCGCGAGCCGACGGGTCCGCCACGGACTCGAGCGTCGCTTCGCCATAGCAGGTGCAGGCGTATGTGCGATCCGCCTCCGCCTCGATGTAGACCGCCGTGCCGCGGATGCCGATCGTGGCCGTTTCCGTGCGGATCTGCCGGCGCTCGCCGGTCGCAAAGACCGAGAGCACGGCGCCGGTGACGACGCGCAAGCCGTCCGCGAGCAGCGAGAGCGAGGTATTGCGCCGCGCGAGCATCGCATCACGCCCTACGACGAAAACGATCTCGCCGTCGGCGCCGGTGCGGATCGTCTCGCCCGGCCCCACCACGGCACCTTCGCGCGCAGGCGAGCCGCCGACCTCGACTTCGCCGCGGACCCGATAGATGCCGCGCTCGCTTCGCCCCTGCGCAAGCGCCTCGCGCACGAGGAGGAGCGCCGCGCCGCCCGCCAGGAACGCTCTTCGGGGAAAGGACACTATGCGACGGCGAAGTGCAGAAGCTCGCGCTCGCTCGGCCACGAATGGTCGAAGGTCCAGCCGTGCTGCGCCTCAACGCGAAGGCGGAACGCCTCTTCGAAATCGCGCGGCGACGCGGCCGCGCATTTCAAGGGCGCCGGCAATGGCGAAGCGACGAGTGCGCATTCGCCCACCGCTTCGACGAGGCATTCGGCAATGCGCCTTCCGTGCAGCCAGATGCTGCTCTCGCCGAGGCACGCCGGGATCCCGAAGCGCCGGTAAGCCGCCACTGCCGGA
>JAFAGU010000198.1 GCA_019237595.1 Betaproteobacteria bacterium
CCGCGGGACTCTTCGCCGCCGCCTCCGCGGCGATGTTGCCGCTTGCCCCCGCGCGGTTCTCGATGACGAATGGCTGCCCCAGGCGGTCGGAGAGCGATTGGGCGATGATCCGCGCGGCGATGTCCGTGGAGCCGCCCGGCGGGAAGCCGACGAGGATGCGTACGGGACGGGCCGGGTAAGCGTCGGCGGCCTCCGACTTCATCGCGTTGTACGCGGCGTAGCCGCCGACGAGGCGAAGGAAATTGCGCCGGCGAAGGCGGATGCCTTCCGGACCCTGCTCTACAGCGTGGCGCTTGTGCAGCTTCGTGCTCATGGTTCCTCCAATGAGAAAGACGCCCGCATGCGGGCTCACGGTGGCGGAGGACCTGAAGACGCTCGTGACACGTTCACGAGCGGCCTCCCAACGAGCTACGAACTGCCTGCTTGGTACGCTGCATGAGGGCAGCGCTCGGACAAGTTTGCCAAAAAACCGGCGTCCCGCCCAGCTACTTCTTCGCCGAGCTGGTCAGCTCGAGGAAGCGCTTCTTGTCCTCGTCGTACTTGGTGTTGATGGCGTCGACTTCCTTCTTCTTGGCGTCGAGGAGGCTCTGCTGGGCCTTGAGCTCGACCTCGGTGGTATTGATGTCCTCGAGGAGCTTCGGCGGGGGCTTGGGCTGCGCGCGGGGCTTGCCCGCCTTGTCGGGCTTCGCGGTGTCCTGGTAGAACTCCATTTCCTTCGCAAAGGCAGCCTGGCGCTTCTTGATGTCGACGATGCGCGCCTCGACCTCCTTGATCGCCTTCTGGTTCTCCGCGAGGGCCCGTGCGCGCGTGTCCTCGATGTCCTTCTCGCTCATGTAGGTAGCCAGCAGGGCGCGGTTGCGCCGCTCCTGCTCGCGGGCGAAGTTTTCCTCCTCGCGCTTCTTCGCGGCTTCGGCTTCCTTCGCGGCGCGCTCGGCCTCCGTCATCTGCGGCTCGATGCGCCGGATGACGACCCCCTGCGCGCTCAGCTGCTCGATCGGCAGGCCAAGGCACTGCGGCGGGATGGTCGAGCCGTAGTACTTCTTGCCATCCTTGCCGGTGCACCGGAAGCTCTGGGCGAGCGCCGAACCGGCCAAGAGCGCGGCGAAGAGCGCCAGGAAGATTGCGCCGGCGCGCCTCACTTGCGTCCCGTGAGCTCGATGTAGCGCTTCTTGTCCTCGTCGTACTTGGCGTTGATCGCGTCGATTCCCTTCTTCTTCGCGGCGACCATGTCCCTTTGCACCTGGAGCTCCGTGTCGATCGCCTTGGGGTCTTCCTTGCCGCTCGCGCGCCGCTGGTTGAGCTCGGCGATCCTCGCCTCGAGCTCCTTCAGCGAGCGCTGGTCGTTCTCGAGTGCGCGGGCACGCATGTCTTCGACATCCTTCTCACTCGAGTAGGTGGCGAGGAGCGCCTGGTCGCGCCGGTTCTGGTCGCGGACCGTCGCCTGCTTCTTGCGCTCGGCTTCCTCCCCCTCGCGCTTCGCCCGGTCGTCGCCGCCTGCCTGCGGCTCGATGCGCCGGATGACCGCGCCCTGCGCGTTCATCTGCTCGACGACGGCGCCGACGCATTGCGGCGGGACGGCCTGGCCGTAGTACTTCTTGCCATCCTTGCCGACGCAGCGGAACGACTGGGCGTCTGCGCACAGGGGCGCGGCCGCGAGAGCGGCTGCGAGCAGCGCGGAACGTAGGACCATCGCATCCCTCCCTGGGACCGTTCGCGATATTGTAGCTGCTAAAATCGCGCGCCCATGCATTCCGCCGACCAGGCGTTCATCGCCGAGACCACCGCCCGGATGCTCCTCGAAGTGAAGGCGGTGCTCTTCTCGGAGGACAAGCCCTTCATCTTCACTTCGGGCTGGGCGAGCCCGGTGTACATCGATTGCCGCAAGCTCATCTTCTATCCGCGCGTGCGCACGCAGCTCGTCGATTTCGCCGAGTCGACGCTCGTGCGCGAGGTGGGCTTCGAGCAGTTCGACGTCGTGGCAGGCGGCGAGACGGCCGGCATCCCCTACGCCGCATGGATCGCCGACCGTTTCAAGCTGCCGATGCAGTACGTGCGCAAGAAGGCTAAGGGCTTCGGCCGCAATGCGCAGATCGAGGGCGACATCCGCGAGGGCGCGCGCACGCTGCTCGTCGAGGACCTCACGACCGACGGGCGCTCCAAGATCAACTTCTGCAGGGCGCTGCGCGACGCAGGCGCTGTGGTCGAGCACGTCTTCGTCAACTTCTACTACGACATCTTTCCCGAGTCGAAGAAGATCATCGCGGACATCGGCGTGAAGCTCCACTACCTTGCCACGTGGTGGGACGTGCTTGCGGTGGTGAAGAAGGACGGCTATCTCAAGGCCGCGCAGGTCTCGGAGGTGGAGAAGTTCCTCCACGAGCCGGCCAAGTGGTCGGCGGCGCACGGCGGTGCGTCGACCCCTGCATCCTAGAGGGATGCTTTGTGAAGGTCATCACGCTCAACGCGAACGGCATCCGTTCGGCCGCGAAGAAGGGCCTCTTCCGCTGGCTCGAGAAGGAGCGCCCCGACCTCGTGTGCCTGCAGGAGCTGAAATGCCATGAGGCCGACCTCGACGCGAAGCTCCATGGTCTGAAGGCCTACGAGAGCTGCCACGCCTTCGCGAGGAAAAAGGGCTATAGCGGCGTCGGTATCTACAGCCGGCGCCGGCCCGACGAAGTGCGCCGCGGGTTCGGCGCGCGGGAGTTCGACGCGGAGGGGCGCTACGTCGAGGCGCGCTTCGGCAAGCTATGGGTGGTGTCCGTGTACCTGCCTTCCGGCTCGGCCGGCCCGCACCGGCAGGCGTCGAAGTTCCGGTTCCTCAAGCGCTTCGTGCTTCATCTCAAGAAGCTGAAGGAAAGGAACTGCGAGGTGATCCTGTGCGGCGACTGGAACATCGCGCACAAGGAGATCGACCTCAGGAACTGGCGCTCCAACCAGAAGAACTCCGGCTTCCTCCCCGAGGAGCGCGCCTGGCTCACGCGCGTCTTCGACGAGATCGGCTTCGTCGACGTGTTTCGCCGCCTGAACGCCGACCCTGAGCAATACACCTGGTGGTCGAACCGCGGCCGCGCGTGGGCGAAGAACGTCGGCTGGCGCATCGACTACCAGATCGCGACGCCGGGCATCGCCGGGCGCGCACGGCGCGAATCGATCTACAAGGCGCGGCGTTTCTCGGACCACGCGCCCCTGACGATCGAGTACGAGCACGACCTCTAGGTCGTGGGAGCATGACGAGCCCCTCTAGTCTCCGGCCGTACCTCGAGCCGGCCCCGCTGGCGGCCCTCTTCCTCGGCATCTCTTCCGGTTTCCCCTTCGCGATGATCGGCGCGACGCTCGCGACGCGGCTCGCGCAGGACCATGTCTCCAAGAGCGCCGTGACGGCCTTCGCCCTCACGTTCCTCGCCTATAACTTCAAGTTCCTGTGGGCGCCGCTCATCGACGAGGTGAAGCTGCCCTTGCTGGGGCGCCTGGGCCAGCGGCGAAGCTGGCTCTGCCTCGCCGGCGTGCTCGTTGCCGCCGCGGTCGCCTTCCTCGGGGTCGCGGACCCTCGCGAGCAGCTCCCCGTCGTCGCAGCCGCCGCCATCGCCGTCGGCTTCGCCGGGGCGACCTTCGACATCGTGATCGACGCCTACCGCATCGAGCTCCTCCATCCGCGCCAGCTCGGCGTCGGCTCGGGCATGTCGCAGTACGGCTGGCGGATCGGCTCGGCCGCCGCGGGCGCGCTCGCCCTCGTCCTCGCGAGCCGCTTCGGCTGGAGCGCCGCCTACCTCGCCTGCGCGGGATTCGTCCTTCCGGCGATGCTCGCCTCGGTCTGGATGGGGGAGCCGGCTCGGCATCAGCAAGTGGCGCCTCCCCGCGGCATCGCCGCGGCGGTCGCCGCCTATTTCAGCCCGCTCACGGAGTTCCTGAGGCGGGAAGGGTCGCTCGTCGTCCTCGCATTCGTGCTCATCCACAAGATCGGCGACACGCTCGCGAACCTCACGCTCAGGCTGCTCTTCCAGGACCTGGGCTTCAGCAACGACGAAATCGCCTTCTACGACGTCGGCGTCGGCTTCGTCGCGCTCCTCGTCGGCGTATTCGTCGGCGGCCTGCTCTACGCCCGGCTCGGCATGAAGCGCTCGGTGCTCGCGAGCCTCGTACTGATGGCGGTCTCCAACCTGAGCTTCGCTGCCCTTGCGGCGGCCGGGCACACGAACATCGGCATGGCGGCTGCCGTCGGCTTCGAGAATTTCGCGAGCGGCATCGGCGGCGTGACGGTGGTCGCCTACCTCTCGGCGCTTTGCAATCTGCGCTTCACGGCGAGCCAGTATGCGCTGCTATCGGCGCTCGCGAGCATCGCGGGCCGCTTCCTCACCGGCACGACGGTCGGCGCCCTCCTCGAGAAAGTAGGCTACGTGAACTTCTACGTGCTGACGACGGTCGTTGCGCTGCCCGGTGTCGCGCTCTTCTGGTTCATGATCCGCTCCGGGCTTGCGGATGAATCGATCGGCTCGGCGGGAAGGGACGCCGGCTAGCGGCGGCTGCGCCGGACGAGGGCGAGGCACATGATGCCCACGATGGCGATGTTGATCACGAGCGCGGCGATCCTGATCCAGGTCACGTGGCGCGTGAGCTCATACACCTCGAGCGGCACGTAGATGCCGCCGCTCACGGCGGCGAGCCACTCCGCCCACTTCCGCTCGAACCACAGCCCGTAGGCCTCGCCGAAGCGCACTGCGGCGTAGACCACGACGAGGCTGGCGATCAGCCAGAGCTGCGCGTTGCTCGCAT
>JAFAGU010000241.1 GCA_019237595.1 Betaproteobacteria bacterium
CTCGTCGAGCAGAATGATCTTCGGGTCGCGGACCAGCGCGCGAGCGATCGCCAGCATCTGCTGCTCGCCGCCGGAGAGGTCGGTGCCGCGGCTGCCGCGCCGCTCTCTTAATCGCGGAAACATCTCGTAGACGCGCTCGAGCGGCCAGCGCTTCTTCGCCGTCAGGCCCGCGAGGACGATGTTCTCCTCGACGTCGAGGCTGCCGAAGATGCGCCGCTCCTCGTGCACGAGCTGCATGCCGGCGCGCGCGACGGCGTGGCTCTTGCGGCCCGCCATCTCGATGCCGTTGAGCTTCACGGAGCCGGTGCGCGGCGTCACGACACCCATCAGGCTCTTCAGCGTCGTGCTCTTGCCCGCGCCGTTGCGGCCGAGGAGGGCGACCACCTCGTTCCTCTCCACGCGCAGCCCGACGTCGAACAGGATGTGCGAGTCGCCGTAGTAGCTGTTGAGACCCGCGACTTCGAGCAGGCTCATGCGGCGAGGTCCTCCAGGCCGCCGAGGTAGGCTTCCTGCACGCGCTCGTTGCGTTTGATCTCCTCGGGCGTGCCCTCGACCAGCACGCGGCCTTCCTGCAGCACGGTGATGCGACCGGCGAGCTCGAAGAGCGCGTCCATGTCGTGGTCGATGATGATCATGGTGCGGTCTTCGGCGATCGAGCGCAGCAGGCCCACGGTCTCCACGCGCTCCCGCGGGCTCATGCCGGCCAGCGGCTCGTCGAGCAGCAGCAGGCTCGGCGACGAGGCCAGGGCGAGCGCGATCTCGAGGCGCCGCTTCTCGCCGTACGCGAGCTGCGCCACGGGTACGTCGCGCCGCGCGGCGAGGCCGACCAGCGCGAGGGTGTGGTCGACCTGCGCATCGAGCCCCTTCACGTCGAGGAGGCTTCGCATGAGGTCCAGCCTGAACTTGCCGCGCAGCTCGGCGAGCGCCGCGATGGCGACGTTCTCGCGCACCGTGAGGCGGTTGAAGAGCTGGTTCACCTGGTAGCTCTTGGTGAGGCCGAGCTGGCACACGTCGGTCACGCGCATGCCGGTGATGTCGCGGCCCTCGAACGTAATGCGGCCCGAGGTCGGCGGCACCTCGCAGGTGAGCATCTTGAAGAAGGTCGACTTGCCGGCGCCGTTGGGCCCGATGATGCCGCGCAGGTCGCCGGCATTGACGGTGAAATCGATGCCTTCGTTCGCCACGACGCCGCCATAGCGCTTGGTGAGCCCTTTCGCCTGGAGGATCGGCCCCGTGAAACCGTTGCCGAGCTCGTGCCGCGCGGGCATGGGAGCCGCGAAGGAAGCGGGCTCCGGCGTATCCGACGGCCGGGATTCCGCCTTCGACGAAAAAAGCGCGACGAAGTTTCTCACGCCGCCGAGAATCCCTTGCCGGAGAAAGCAGACGAGCACGACGAAGACAAGGCCGAGGACGAGCTTCCAGGTGGCGCCGAGCCCGAGCGTCCCCTGCAGGAAATCCTGGAGGAAGAGCCAGACCGCGGCGCCGGCGAGCGGGCCGAAGAGCGTTCCGGTTCCGCCGATCGCAGTCTGCATCACGAGCTGGCCGGAGGTCTCGAGCATGAATGCGTCGGGCGGCATGAAGGCCTGCATGACGCCGAGCAGCCCGCCGGCGAAGCCTGCGTATGCCGCGGCGATCACGAAGGCGGTCAGCTTGTAGGCGTGGATGTTGTGGCCCACCGCCGCGGCGCGCAGCGGGTTCTCGCGGATGGCGCGGAAGATGGCGCCGGCGGGCGAGCGCACGATGCGAAGCGCGACCACGATGCCGACGAAGTAGCAGAAGGCGAGGAAGGGATAGAGCGACCAGCCCGTCGTGAAGCGCAGGTGCAGCGAGCCGAGGTCGAGGCTCGGCGTTGGCACGCCGGGCAGGCCGTTCTCGCCGCCGGTCCACTCCGAGAGCGGGTTGAATTCGACGAAGAAGAAGACCTCGGCGATCGCGATGGTGATCATCGCGAAATAGATCCCGGTGCGGCGAAGCGCGATCAGCCCGACCACGTAGCCGACGACGGCGGCCGCGACCATACCGATGACAAGCGCGGTGATCACATACGGAAAGCCGGCGACGGTGAGGAGGTAGGCGGCGACGAAGCCGCCGGTCCCGTATAGCGCCGACTGGCCGAACGAAAGAAGGCCCGTGTAGCCGAAGAGGATGTCGAAGCCGATGCCGAAGAGCCCCCAGACGAGGATCCGGTTCACTGTGTTGGGCGCCGCGTCGAAATAGGGCAGCACAAAAGGCGCTGCGATGAGCGCCGCCGCTGTGATCGCTTCGAGGAGGAGCGGGCGGCGCGGCGTGTAGATGCGATCGGCGTTCACTCGCGCCCGGCCTTTCCGAGCAGGCCGCGCGGCCGGAACGTCAGGACCAGCACCATCGCCGCGAACAGCATGACGTAGGCGTAGCCCGGGTTGACCATCGAGGTCAGGCTGATGATCTCGCCAGCGATCAGCCCGCCGAGCACCGCGCCAGGGAAGGAGCCCACGCCGCCGATCACCACGACCACGAACGTCT
>JAFAGU010000020.1 GCA_019237595.1 Betaproteobacteria bacterium
CTCCTACGTCGCGTGCGACGACGTGGGGAATATCATCAACCACCAGATCGTCGAGGGACAGATGCAGGGCGGCATCACCCAGGGCGCCGGCCACATCTTGCTCGAGCAGGCGCTCTACGACGCCGGCGGGCAGCTCGTTACGGGAAGCTTCATGGACTACGCCATGCCGCGCGCCGGCCTGGTGGGCGGCCTGAGCGTCATCGACCACGCCGTCCCCACGGCCACGAACCCGCTCGGCGCCAAGGGCGTCGGCGAGGGCGGCGTGACCGGTTCCATGCCGGCGGTCATGAACGCGGTGATCGACGCGCTCGCGCAGGCGGGCGTGAGGCACTTCGATATGCCAGCGACGCCCCAGCGGCTCTGGCAGGCGCTGCGCAACGCGAGTCGCTGACGATCAGCTCGCGCAGCGCGCCGAGGGCGGCGGAGCGATGGCCTTCCCGCCATACAAGCTGTGTCCTCGCGTGCGCGATGTCGCGCGGCAGCGGGCGCACGTCGATGTTTCGCTGCTCGACGAGCTCGAGCACCGAGCGCGGAACGATCGCGATACCCGAACCGGCGGCGGCGCACGCGACGATGGCGTGGTAGGAGCCGTATTCCATGACACGCTCGGGTGCCACCTTGGCGCGCGATAGCCAGGCCTCCAGCCGGCGGCGGTAGGAGCAACCCGTCGGGAACGCGAGCACCGGCGTGTGCGGGTGCTCGTCGAGCGCGAAGCCGCGTGGCGTGACGAGGACCAGCTCCTCGGTGAAGACGTGCGCCATTGCGAGGCCCTCGGCGGTGAAGGGCTCGGCGACGAATGCCGCTTCCAGCTCGCCCGACAGCACGCGCTCGACGAGCGCGCCGCTCGTGCCAGTGACGAGCTCCATCCGCACCTGCGGAAAGGCGCGGTGGTAGCGGGCGAGGAGGGGCGGCAGCCGCGTGGCCGCGGTGCTTTCGAGCGAGCCGATGCGGAAGAGGCCTCGCGGTGCGCCGCCCCGGAGCGCCGATTCGGCTTCGCCCGAGAGCCGCAGCAGCCGCTCCGCATAGTCGAGGAGCACTCGGCCCTCGGCTGAAAGCACGAGGCGGCGGTTGCGGCGGTGGAAGAGCGCCGTGCCCAGGCGCGCCTCGAGCTGCTTCACCCGCGTGGTGACGTTCGACTGCACGCGGTGCAGGCGCGCCGCCGCGCTCGTGATGCCGCCGCAGTCGGCCACGGCCTTGAAGATCTCGAGTTCTTGTATCGAGAACGACATGTTCTCAATTATTCACTTTTCATGAAGGCATAGTCAACCTAGACTCGCCGCATGCGCTCTCCCGCTGCCGTGGCCTGGTCCGGATTTGCGGTCCTCGCCGTGGCGATGGGCATCGGTCGCTTCGCTTTCACGCCGCTCCTGCCCATGATGCAGGCCGATGCCGGCCTTTCGCTCGGCGAGGCGAGCGCCCTCGCGCTCGCGAACTACGGGGGCTATCTCGCCGGCGCGCTCTGGGCCGCGCGGCAGCGCGCGACCGGAGCGCTCGCGCTGCGCCTGGCGCTCGCGGCGATCGGTTTCTCGACGCTTGCGATGGCATGGGCGCACGAGTTCCCCGCATGGTTCGCGTGGCGCTTCGTCGCCGGCGTGGCGAGCGCGTGGGCGCTCGTGCACGTCTCGGCCTGGGCGCTCGCGCGCCTCGCCTCCGCTGGACGGCCGGCGTTGGCCGGGCTCGTCTACGCCGGCGTAGGCGGGGGCATCGTCTTCGCTGGGCTCGTCTGCCTCATCGCCATGGCGGGACACGCAGCCTCCCGTTGGACCTGGATGGCGCTCGGTATCGCCGCCCTGCTTGTCGCAGCCGGAACCTGGAAGGCCTTCAGCCCTTCGAACGAGGCACGGCAAACAACCCAAGCCCGCATCGCATGGGATCCGCCGCTCCCGAGGCTGATCGCGTGCTACGGCGCCCTCGGGCTCGGCTACATCATCCCGGCGACCTACCTTCCCGCGATGGCGCGCGAAGCGTTACGCGATCCGCTGGCTTTTGGCTGGACATGGCCGGCATTTGGCGCTGCAGCGGCCGCTTCCACGATCCTCGCCGGGGCGCTCTCGAGGAGAGTCGACCAACGCCGGCTGTGGGCGGGCGCCCACCTGGTGATGGCGCTTGGAGTTGCCGCGCCGCTTTTCGTGCCGGGTCTGGCTGGAATTCTCATTGCCGCCGCGAGCGTGGGAGGCACGTTCATGATCGCCACCATGTCGGGCCTGCAGGCGGCGCGCACGGCGGCCGGCGCGCACGGCGCCCGGGCGATGGCCGCCATGACTTCGGCATTCGCCGCCGGGCAGATCGCGGGCCCGGCGCTCGTCGCCGCCTTGACCCGCTCGGGCGCCACGCTGGGCGCGGCGCTTGCGCTGTCCGCCGCGGCGCTCGCCTTGAGCGCCATGGTGCTTCTCCAAAAGGAACCTCCCCATGAACGAGCCGCCGCGCAAATCCCTCTCTGAGCTCCTCGGAATCGAGCTCCCGATCGTTCAGGCGCCGATGGCCGGCGTGCAGGGAAGCGCGCTCGCCATCGCGGTCAGCAACGCGGGCGGGCTGGGCTCGCTGCCTTGCGCCATGCTCTCCATGGAAGGCCTGCGCAAGGAGCTCGAGTCGCTTCGCTCGGGCACGACGAGGCCCTATAACGTGAATTTCTTCTGCCACGCGCCGCCGCAGCCGAGCGAGGCGCGAGAGGCGGCATGGCGCCGGGTGCTCGCTCCCTACTACCGCGAGTTCGGCGTCGACGAGAACTCGATTCCTTCCGGTCCCGGCCGCGCACCCTTTACCGGGGAAGCCGCCGATGTGGTCGAGCCCTTCCGCCCGGCAGTGATGAGCTTTCACTTCGGGCTGCCTGCGCCGGAGCTCCTCGCCCGCGTGAAGGGTTGGGGGACGAAGGTATTCTCGTCCGCCACCACGGTCGAGGAGGCCCGATGGCTGGAGGCGCACGGCGTCGACGCGGTGATCGCCCAGGGCGTCGAGGCTGGCGGCCATCGCGGCATGTTCCTGACCGACGACGTAGCGACGCAGATCGGCACGTTCGCGCTGCTGCCGCAAGTCGTCTCGGCGGTGCGCGTGCCGGTCATTGCCGCCGGCGGAATCGCCGACGCGCGCGGCGTGCGCGCGGCGCTCGCGCTCGGCGCGGCGGGCGTCCAGGTTGGCACGGCCTACCTGCTGTGCCCGGAGGCGACGACGAGTGCCATGCACCGGGCCGCCTTGAGGAGCGATCGATCCCGTGTCACCGCACTCACGAACGTCTTCACCGGCCGGCCGTCGCGCGGCATCGTGAACCGGATGGTCCGCGAGGTGGGGCCGCTCAGCACGGCGGCGCCGGAGTTTCCGTTGGCCACGGCCGGCGTGGCGCCGCTGCGGGCCGCGGCGGAGGCCAAGGGCTCGGGCGACTTCTCGCCGCTGTGGTCCGGGCAGAATGCGACAGGCTGTCGTGAAATCCCGGCGGCTCAGCTGACACGGGAGCTGGGGCAGGCCGCCGGCAAATAGCTCTTCCGGACCAGAGCGCGCCGTTACGTCGCCGGCCTGCGGTCGGGTCTACTGGCGGTCCGATGTGCGGCATCGCAGGCTTCCTTGCGCTGTCGGGCGCGTTCGCGCCCGTTCCCGCCCCCGCGCGCGTGCTGGGTGCGATGGCGGACGCGCTGGCGCACCGGGGGCCCGACGACCGGGGCATCCATGTCAATGGGCCGGCGGGGCTCGCGCACCGGCGGCTGTCGATCGTCGATCTCTCGAGCGCCGGTCACCAGCCGTTCGCGAGCAGCGACGGCAGCGTGGTGGTGAGCTTCAACGGCGAGATCTTCAATTACCTGGAGCTCCGCCGCGAGCTCGAGGGCCGCGGCCACGTATTCCGCAGCCACTCCGACACGGAGACGATCGTCGAGGCCTACCGGGCGAGCGGGCCTGCGTGCGTGGAATCCTTCAACGGCGACTTTGCGTACGCGCTCTGGGATTCGCGCGCGCGTCGACTGGTCCTCGCACGCGACCGGATGGGCGTGCGGCCGCTTTACTACGCCATGGCGGGCGGCGCCCTCGTGTTTGCCTCGGAAGTGAAGGCGATCCTCGAGTACCCCGGCATGCGGGCCGAGCTCGATCCCGTGGCGCTCGACCAGACTTTCACTTTCTGGTTTCCACTCGCGCCTCGTACGCCGTGGAAGGGAATCCTCGAGCTGCCGCCGGGCCACCAGCTCGTGGCCGAGGGCGGGCGAGTGCGCGTGGAGCGCTATTGGTCGCTCGCCTTCCCTGAGCGCAGCGAGGCGCGCGCCGACTCGCGCAGCGAGGGCGAGATCGCCGAAGCGCTCGAGGCGCTGCTGGAGGACGCGACGCGGATTCGCCTGCGCGCCGACGTCCCCGTCGGCGCCTATCTCTCGGGCGGCTTCGACTCTTCGGCGACCACGGCGCTCGCGAAGCGGGTCGGCGCAGGACGTCTGCGGACCTTTTCGGTCGGTTTCGAGAGCGCCGAGTTCGACGAATCCGCGTACCAGCGCGAGGTCGTGGACGCCCTCGGCACCGAGCACACGGCGCTCGCCTGCAGGCGCGAGCACATCGGCGCTTGCTTTCCGGAGGTCGTGCGCCATGCCGAGCGCCCGATGTTGCGCACGGCGCCCGCGCCGCTCTTTCTCCTCGCGCGCGAGGTGCGCGCGAGCGGCTTCAAGGTGGTGGTCACCGGCGAAGGCGCGGACGAGGTCTTCGGCGGCTACGACGTCTTCAAGGAAGCGAAGGTGCGGCGCTTCTGGGCGCGCCAACCGACCTCCGCCTGGCGTCCCGCGCTCCTGCGCAGGCTCTACCCGTACCTCGCGGGGGTGCAGGCGCAATCCCTCGAGTACCTGCGGGCATTCTTCCGCACGGGGCTCGAGCGCGCGGGCGACCCCCTCTTCTCGCACCTCCCGCGCTTCGAGCTCACCCGGCGCGCTCGCCGCTTCTACTCGCCGGAGCTGCAGGCGAGCCTGGCCGGCTACGACGCGATGGAGGAGCTGCGCACGGCGCTGCCCGCCGAGTTCTCGCGCTGGCATCCGCTCTCGCAGGCCCAGTACCTCGAGTCTGCGTACCTCCTGCCCGGCTACATCCTCGCCGCGCAAGGCGATCGGGTGGCAATGGCGCATGCCGTCGAGGGGCGCTTCCCGTTCCTCGACCATCGCGTCGTCGAGTTCGCCGCACGTATCCCGCCGCGGTTGAAGCTGAAGGGGCTGCGCGAGAAGCACATCCTGCGCCGCGCGCTGGGCCGGCACCTGCCTGCGTCGATTGGCGAGCGGCCGAAGCAGCCCTACCGCGCCCCGGACAGCGAGAGCTTCGCGCAAGCGCCCTACGTGGAAGAGCTCTTCTCGGCAAGGGCGATCTCGGAAGCGGGCTTCTTCTCGGCCGCCGCGGCGGCGAAGCTCCGCGCCAAGTGCCGCGCCAGTGGTCCCATCGGCGTAGGCGACAACATGGCTTTCGTCGGCATTCTGTCGACGCAGCTGCTCCATTCGCAGTACGTGCAGGGGGCTCTCTCTGGCCGCGCCGAGCGCGCCGCGGCGGCGCTGGTCTGAAAGGGACTGCGATGGGGTCCACCACTGTCACAGAAGACAGCTATCTTCAACCACCGGTCCAACAGCCCCCTACGGAAATGCACCACGACATCAGCGGCGCCTTGAAGCGCTTCATCGGCGAGAATTTCATGTTCCGCGACGAGGCGGAATCGCTCGCCGACGATACGTCGTTCCTCGACGCAGGGATCATCGATTCCACCGGCGTCCTCGAGCTCGTCTGCTTCCTCGAGAACAGCTTCGGCATCGAGGTGACCGACGAGGAGATGCTGCCGCAGAACCTCGACTCCATCCGCGCGATCACGGCGTACGTCGGCCGCAAGCTCGCGGCGCTCCCGCAGCTCGCGGCCGCCTAGGCCGGCGGGGAGGGGGAAATGAGGGTCGAAGGCTTCCTCCACGGAAGCGCGGCGCGCTTTCCGGACAAGACGGCGATCGTCTGCGGCGAGCGGCGCATCGCGTACCGCGAGCTGGCGGCAGGGGCGCGCGGCCTGGCGGCCCAGCTCCGCCGGCGGGGCGTGGCGCGCGGCGATCGCGTCGTCATCCTGCTGGAGAATTCGCCGGAGACCGTCATCGCGCTCTTCGGTGCACTCGAGGCGGGCGCCGTGTTCAGCGTGGTCAATCCCGGGACGAAGCTCGACAAGCTCGCCTACATCCTGAACAACTGCGGCGCGCGGGCGGTGATCACGGAGCCCAGGCTTGCCGCCATGGCGGCCGAGGCCGCGAAGAGCGCGCCTTCGGTGGCCTTCACGCTCGTAACGCCGTTTGCCTTTGCCGCCGAAGACGGCCAGCAAGACGACGCGCCTCCCGCCGGCATCGACCTCGATCTCGCCATGATCGTCTACACCTCGGGATCCACCGGGTTCCCGAAGGGCGTGATGATGACCCACCAGAACGTGGTCGCCGCGGCGAGCTCGATCACGAGCTACCTCGAGAGCGCGCCCGAGGACGTCGTGCTTTCCGTCCTGCCCCTCGCGTTCGACTACGGCCTCTATCAGGCGCTCATGTGCGCGAAGGTCGGCGCGACCCTGGTGCTGGAGAAGTCCTTTACCTATCCCGCCGTCCTGCTCGAGAAGCTGAAGAGCGAGCGCATCACCGGACTGCCGCTCGTCCCGACGATCGCCGCGGTGCTGCTGCAGATGAAGGACCTCGTCCCCGGCGCGTTCCCCGCGCTTCGCTACATCACGAACACCGCCGCGGCGCTTCCTCCGGCGCACATCGCGCGGCTCCAGGAGCTTTTCCCGGCGACGCGCATCTTCTCGATGTACGGCCTCACCGAATGCAAGCGCTGCACCTACCTGCCGCCGGAGCAGCTCGCCGCTCGCCCCGGCTCGGTCGGGATCGCGATTCCGGGCACCGAGGCCTACGTGGTGGACGACGCCGGGCGGCGCGTCGCCGCGGGCGTCGTCGGCGAGCTCGTGATCCGCGGGGCGCACGTCATGAAGGGCTACTGGGGCGACCCGCAGGCGACCGAGCACGCGCTCAAGCCCGGGCCGTTTCCCTGGGAGAAGGTGCTGCACACGGGCGACCTCTTCAAGGCCGACGAAGAGGGCTTCCTGTACTTCGTTGGGCGCAAGGACGACATCATCAAGAGCCGCGGCGAGAAGGTCGCGCCGAAGGAAGTCGAGAACGTGCTCTACGAGCTTCGCGGCGTGCGCGAGGCGGCGGTGATCGGCGTGCCCGACCCGCTGCTCGGCATGGCGGTGAAGGCGGTCCTCGCCCTCGAGCCGGGCTTCTCCCTGACTGCGCGCGAGGTGATCCGCCACTGCCAGCAGCGGCTGGAGGAATTCATGGTTCCGAAGCACGTCGAGTTCCGCGACGCCCTTCCCAAGTCGCACAACGGCAAGATCAGCCGCAGCCAGGTGGCGATGACGCAGGCGGCGCTGCCATGAGCGCCGCGTTTTCGCAGCGCCACCTCGAGATCGATGCGGCGGCAGAGTGCGAGCGCATCGCCGCGACGCTGCGCCGCCAGCTTCTCAAGGACCTGAACCGCCGCGGCGCCGTGCTCGGCCTCTCGGGCGGCGTCGACTCGAGCGTCGTGGCGGCGCTCTGCGTGCGCGCGCTCGGCCCGAACAAGGTGTTCGGCATCATGATGCCCGAGCAGGACAACGACCCGGAGAGCCTGCGCCTCGGGCGAGAAGTCGCTGCGTGGCTGCGAATCGAGCACGTCGTCGAGGACATCACGCCCATCCTCGCCGGCGCCGGCTGCTACCGGCGGCGCGACGAGTTCATCCGGCGCCTCTTCCCGGAATACGGGCCGGGCTGGCGCTCCAAGATCGTCTCGCGGAAACCGCAGGCCGGCGGCTACAACCTTTCGTACCTCGTCGTCCAATCGCCCTCGGGCGAGACGAGGGAGGCGCGCATGCCGATCGACGTCTACCTCGGCATCGTCGCCGCGACCAACATGAAGCAGCGCACGAGGAAGCAGATCGAGTACTACCACGCCGACCGCCTCAACTACGCGGTGGCCGGGACGCCGAACCGCCTGGAATACGACCAGGGCTTCTTCGTGAAGAACGGCGACGGCTCGGCGGACGTGAAGCCGATCGCGCACCTCTACAAGTCGCAGGTCTACCAGCTCGCCGCGTGGCTAGGCGTGCCCGAGGAGATCTGCCGCCGCACGCCCACGACCGACACGTATTCCCTGTCGCAGACGCAGGAGGAGTTCTACTTCGGCCTGCCGCTCGCGAAGCTCGATCTGTGCGTCTACGCGCTCGACCACGGCGTAAGCGCCGAGGAAGCGGCGTCCGCCGTCGGCCTCAGCCCGGAGCAGGTCGACGCCGTGTACCGCGACATCGCCGGGAAGCGCCGCACGACGCGATACCAGCACCAGGCGCCGATGCTGGTCGAGCGCCCCTGATGGCCAGGCAGGCGGCCCACGCGCGGGCTCGCGCGGCATGGCACTCCGGCGAGCAGGCGCCGGCGCAAGTCATGCCGTTCGTGCTGCACCACACCCCGTGGTGGCGGCACATCTACCTCGACTTCAAGCGCTACGAGGCGACCGGCGACTCCTGGGGCACGATCCTCCTTTCCCAGGGGTTCTGGGCGAGCTGCGTCTTCCGCATCTCGCACGCCGCGGTGACGAACCTGAAGCCCGCGTTCCTGCGCCGCCCGGTGAAGATCGTCACGACGCTCGCCCAGAAGCTGGTCGAGGTCCTCACCGGCATCTGCATTCCCGCGCGCTGCGACATCGGCGAGGGGCTCTACATCGGCCACTACGGGTCGATCATCCTCCCGGTGCACGGCCGCATCGGGCACAACTGCAGCTTCGCGCAGAGCTCGACCATCGGCGTTGCGGGCACCGGCGAGCATCGGGGCGCCCCGACGATCGGGAACCGAGTCTTCGTCGGCGCCCATTCCGTCGTGGTCGGGAAGATCACGATCGGCGACGACGCGATGATCTGCGCCGGATCGATCGTCACGCGCTCGGTGCCGGCGCGCGGCGTGGTGATGGGGAATCCCGCGCGCGTGATTTCCTACGAAGGCAGCTTCGAGCACGTGCTCTATCCGGGGATGGAAGAGGACGAGGGGCGGCGGGCCTCGCTCGCGCTCGCCGCCGCGCACCGCAAGCCCGCGCCCGGGCTCTAGGCCGCCCGCCTTTCCGTCACCTCCGACGGGCGCTTGGAGCGCCGGTACTTGCCGAGGAACGAGGCGCTCCAGGGCCTCGCAGCGAGGAGCAGGGTAATGGGAAGCCTCGCCGAAGCCGGCAGGCCGGCGTCGTCGCTGCGCATCGTGGAGAACTCCGCCGCCGTCTTGCGCAGCCGCGCGAGCAGCGCCGAGACCGAGGCGGGCGATACGGAGCCGTTCGCGAGCAGGAGAAGCTCGCCTTCCCGGTCGAACCGCGAGCGGAAGAAGTCCGCGGCGAATTGGTCCTTGAAGAGGCGCTGGATCGGCCCGTCGGGGATCCAGGCGAAGGCGCGGCTCACCAGCAGCCGGATGCGGTTCCCCGGCTGCAGCTCGATGAACTTCAGCTTGTCGAGCCGGGCGAGAAGCTTCACGAGCTCCGCCGGCTCGAGCGCGTATTCCCGCGCCATGTCCTCGAAGCTCCAGTGGTTCAGCGTGCAAAGCGCGACCAGCATGAGCTTCGGGTTCTCGACGAACTCCTTCTCCTGCTCGTAGGAGAGCTGCGAGATCACGGCGTCGGGCACGCCGATGCGGCGCGCGAGCTCGGAGAATTCCATGCCCGCGTGCTCGCAGATCCGGTCGAGCCGCGAGAGCGTGAATTCTCGCCGCGCGAACATCCGCTTTACGCTCGCCTCGCTCATGCCAAGGTGCTTCGCGACGCCGGCGTAGGTGATGCCGCGGGCCTTCAGCTCGCGCTTGAGCGCCTCGACCAGCACGATGGTGCGCGCCATCCTGTGTTCCTCCCGCCGCGATGATGGCGAAAGAACGGGGCCGAGGACAACTCGATAAATCCTACGCCGCGAGCGAGTCGATCGGGTGCGGGCGGTAGACGCCGAAGCCCTGCACGTACCCCACCCCGAGCGCGCGCAGGCGCACGAGGATGTCCTGCTCCTCCACGCATTCGGCGACGATGCCGATGCCGAGCGCCTGCCCCACGCGCAGGATCGCCTTCAGCTTGTTGTCGGCCGAGGGGCTCGCCACGATGCGGCGCGTGATGGCGCCGTCGACCTTGAGGAAGTCGAGGGAGAGCGATTTCAGCGGAGCGAAGGTCACGGAGCGGCGTCCGAAGCCATCGATGAGCACCGGATGGCCGAGGCTCTTCATCGCCAGGGCGAAGCGCGCGCAGGCCTCGCCCTTCGCAAGCACGTCGAGCTCGTCGAGCTCGAAGAGGAGCGACTTCGGCGCGACGCCGGCGGCCGCGGCCTCGCGCCGCACGAAGAGCGGGAAGTCCTCGTCATCCAGCGTCTGCGCGGAGACGTTCACCGAGAAGCGCGGGATGCGCGAACCCGCCGCCAGGCGCTTCAGCGTGCGGCGCACGACCCACCGGTCGAGCTGCGGCATCATGCGGTATTGCTCGAAGACGGGGAGGAACTCGCCGGGCGGCAGCAGCGCTTTCTCCTCCTCGCGCAGGCGCACCAGCACCTCGGCCAGCGGATAGGTCTCGGGCCCCTGGAGCGCCCGCACCGGCTGGCAATAGAGCTCGAGCTCGTCGCGCTCGAGCGCCTCCTTCAGGCGCCCGGGCGGGTCACTCCAGCCGGCGAGCTGCCGGTCCGCGTCGCGGAGGAAGTCCTCATCCATTGCCTCCCATCCTACTTCGCCGAGTGGACGAGCTCGACTGCCTGCTGGATGGTCGGATAAGTCCCGTCCACCGCTTCCTGCAGGAAGTTGGACCCGAACTGCGTGTCCTGGCGGAAGACGTTCGCCCTCGAGGCGGCATTGCCCACCGCTCGCGGGTCCACCACCGTGATGACGAGCTGCTCCTTCCCGGTGTTGCCCGTGAACTCGAAGAACTGGTTCGCTTCGAGCGGGACCAGCGTCTCCGAGGCTGGCTGGAGGGCGACCACGTCGCCCACGGCGGCGGGGAAAATCTGCCGGCGCTCGCCGCGCGGGTTGACGTTCTCGATGGTGAGCTCGCCGCCGAAGGTGGAGAGGATGCGCAGCTTGAACCGCTCGCCGGTGCGGAAGCCCTCGTTTACCGGGCGGAAGGTGAAGCGCTTGCCGCCGTCCTCCGCGACCATGATCGCCATGTGCACGCCCTGGTAGTTCTCCTTCTTGCCGTCGGCCACCAGCGGCTTGTCCGGGTCGCCTACCACGATGGGCGGCGCGAGCGACGCGTCGCGCGCGGCGACTTCGGTGCGTCCCCGCAAGGACTGCACGATGCGCGCGCCCGAGTCGCGCGCGAGATCGATGGCCGAGCTCAGCGTGAAGCCGCTCGTGCCGCCGGTGAGGCGGTTGAGCGCCCACTTCGTGAAAGCCTGGAAGGCATAGCCCGAAAGCTTGTCCACCGCGATCTTGATGAGGATGCCCCAGATGAACTTCGGCTCGACGTCGTCTTCCTGGGAATCCGCGGCGCTTGCCGGGGCCGCCTGCGGCGGCTGGGCCGGCGCGCCTTTCTGCGGCGCGGGCGCGGAGCCCTGCGGCCAGGCCGGGCCGGCAAGGAGCGAAGCGGCGACGAGCGCCGCGAGGAGCTTCTTCAGCGCAGCCATCAGTTCGTCTCCTCGATCGCCATCATCGCCGCGCCATAAGCGTTGGAGCAGCGCTGCTGGATGACGAGCGAGCGCCGCGCCGGCGGCTCGGCGCACTGGGTCGTTTCCGCCGCGGCGGAAGTCGTGGTGACGAGCTGGATGTCCTTCGAGCTCGCCGCGCTCGCGGCCACCATGGAGAAGGGCCCGGCAGGCTGCATTCCCACCTTCGAGAAGTCGCGCGGCGAGTCGGCCACGACCGCAAGCAGGTGATCCTTGCCGGCAGGGCCTCCCGCCTTGATTTCCCACGATGGGCGCGGCAGCTTGAGCGGCTGGCCTGCCTGGATCGCATTGTTCTGGTCGATGGTGTTCGGAAAGAGCATGTCGAAGCTCTTGCCGTCGCTGCCGACCATCAGCAGGTACACGTAGCCCGGATGGCTCGACATGAGCGTGAACTCCACCGCATCGGCGCCGATCTTGAACGAGCTCTTCGCCGCCTGCAGCGTCACCAGGCGCCGGTCGTCGCGGTTGGCGTAGATGTCCTGGAGGGTGTAGTAGGCGGCCGGCATGGCGGGCTTGGCCGGCTTGGCGGGCGCCGGCGGCGGCGTGGGCGTCGCGGGCGCAGGAGCCGGCGCCGCAGCGACCGGCGCCGCAGCGACCGGCGTCGCGGCGACCGGGGTTGCGGCCGGTTCGGTGGCCGGCGCAGGCGCCGGAGCAGGATCGGTATCGCGGGCAGCGAAGGCAAGGACCGCGTCCTTGTTGCCCGTGATCGACACATGGTGCGCTGAAAAGCCTTTTACGTTGGCGAGCGTCTTGTCGATGCGCGCCTGGGCGCACGCGGCGATCTCCTCGGCGGAGAGCCCGCCGGAGCCATCGGAGTCGCGTGCGGCGCCGGCGATGCAGTCGCGCCAGGCTTGCGTCGCGACGCCGCCTTTGCCCGGCTGGTCGAGCGAGACCTCGCTGTCGCGCGCCGCGGCGATGTAGACGTAGTTGTTCACGCCGCGCGTGAGCGAGCGCGTCTGCGCCTGGATCTTGCGCGTGATGACGTTGGTGGGCGTGCTGCAGGAGTCGCCGCCGCTCCTCGCGTAGAACTTGGGCGAGAACGGCCCGCCGATCGCGCGCGTGGTGACGCCGCCCGAGTGGCAGGCGTCGAGGAAGACCACGAGCTTCTGCGCCTTCTTCGCGAGCCGCTGCAGCTCCTTTTCCATGTCGGCATCGGTGAAGCCCTGGCGGTCCACCGTGACGAGCGACTCCGCGCAGCGCTCCTCGGGATCGTGCACGATCTGGCGGCTGCCGTGCCCGGAGTAGTAGATGAAGACCTGGTCGTTCTCGCCCACGCGGGCGTAGAGGTCGTCGAAGGCCTTGCGCATGCCCTCGAGCGTGAGCTCGCCGTCCTTGTACTCGCGCATGTTCTGGTCCTTGACCCCCATGCGCTTCGCGATCGCGCGAGCGCTTTCGCCGTCGTACTGCACGCCCGCGAGGGGTGGCACGCCTTCGCCGTACTGGCCGATGGTCATGATGAGCGCATGCGTGTCCGCCTGCGCGAAAGGACTGGCGAGCGCCGCAGCCGCGGCCGCTGCCACGAGGATCTTCTTCATTCTTTCTTCCCTCCCTGGAAGCCGGCACATTATAGTCGGCGGCCGGCGCGGGAAGGTTCAGTGCTTCGCTTCGAGCGCCCGGTCCAGGAAGTCGAGGCGATCCTGTCCCCAGAAGCGCTCGCCATCGAGCACGTAGGTCGGCGCACCAAAAACGCCCAGGCGCTCGGCTTCGTCGCTGTATTTCTTATAGAGGGCCTGCACCGAAGGACTGTCTTCTTCCTGACTGAGCGACTCTCCGGGCAGGCCGTTCTCGTTCGCCACCGCGATGCGCACCGCCGGGTCGGCGGTGTTCCGTTCCTCGGCCCAGAGCGCGCGGAGCAGCGCGTGCGAGAGCCGCGGCGCATCGAGGCCGCGCTCCTGAGCCGCGATCACCATCCAGCCCGCCGGCTTGTTCCAGCCCGCGGGCTTGCCGTCCTGCGGATAGTGCCTCGGCACGAGGTTGAGCGGCATGCCGAGGAACTTGCGCCAGCGGTCGAGCTCGAGCGCGTGGTACGTGCGCCGCGGCTCCGGGCGCGTGCGCAGCGGCACGCCGCCCGTGCGCGGCACCACGTCCTGGAAGTCGAACGGCTTGAGCACGAGCGTAGCGCCGATTCTTGCCTTGTGTCGGCGGATCATGTCGTAGAGCTTCGGCCCGCCGAAATAGGCCCAGGGGGAAGAGAGACTGTAGTAGCAGGAGACTTCGATCATGGAAGAATTATAGGAAATGCCCCTCTCGTCCCTCGCCGAGCTCGCCCGCCGCGAGCTCGCGCAGCTCAACTACCCCGCGCCGAACTGGGTGCTGCCGAAGGAGGGGCCGGGCGGCGAGCCGCTGCTGGACGTCCTGGTGATCGGAGGCGGCATGTGCGGGCAGACCGCGGCGTTCGCTCTCTTGCGCGAAGGCGTTCGCAACCTGCGCTGCGTCGATCGCGCGCCGCGCGGCCTCGAAGGGCCTTGGGCCACCTTCGCCCGCATGGACACGCTGCGCTCGCCCAAGCACCTCACGGGGCCGGAGCTCGGCGTCGCCTCGCTCACCTACCGCGCCTACCATGAAGCGAAGTTCGGCGAAGAATCGTGGCAGAAGCTGCACAAGATCGACCGGCTCGAGTGGGCGCGCTACCTCTTGTGGGTACGGGACGTAGCGGCCGTTCCCGTCGAGAATGGTGTAGAGGTTGGCAGCATCTCGGTCTTTCCGGGGTATTCAAGAATTGAATTCAAGAACGGGCCGGCGCTTTTTTCCCGCAAGACCGTGCTGGCGCTCGGCCGCGAGGGGAGCGGGGCGTTGCGCTGGCCGCGCTTCGCGACCTTCGATCCGGCGAAGCGAGCCGGCATGAATGTCTTCCATTCGGCCGACGAGATCGATTTCTCGCGGCTCGCCGGAAAGCGCCTGG
This sequence comes from Betaproteobacteria bacterium, assembly GCA_019237595.1. Classification (GTDB taxonomy): domain Bacteria; phylum Pseudomonadota; class Gammaproteobacteria; order Burkholderiales; family SG8-39; genus SCGC-AG-212-J23. The sequence continues at coordinate 14,550 of JAFAGU010000020.1, forward strand.
CCGTGCTCGGCGTCGGATCGTCCGCCTTCGACAATGCCGCGACTGCGCTCGAGCGTGGCGCGGCGAGCGCGACGCTCTTCGCCCGGCGAAGGTTCCTGCCGCAGGTGAACAAGTCCAAGTGGACGGCGTTTCCCGGCTTCCTGGAAGGCTACGCGTCCCTGGAGGACGCTCGCCGCTGGCGCTTCTACACCTACATTTTCTCGCAGCAGGTCCCGCCGCCTTACGAGAGCGTGCTCCGCTGCGAAAAGCACAAGGGATTCTCCATTCGTTTCGGGGTTTCGGTCCTGGATCTCTCTCCGGGAGAAAAAGGCGTTGTGATCCGGACGGAAAGGCAGGAGGAAACTTTCGATGCGGTGATCGTGTGCACGGGCTTCGACGTGAATTTGATGGACCGCCCGGAGATCGCCTCTTTCCGCGATTCGATCGAGACGTGGCGCTCGCACGTATCCCATGAGGAGGCACGGGCGCATCCGGAGGAGGCGCGCTTTCCGCACCTCGGCGATTCGTTCCAGCTGAAAGGCGCGCTTCCGGGCCTCGAGCGGATCCACGTCTTCAACTGGGGCGCGACGCTCAGCCATGGCGCGCTCGCGGGCGATATTCCGGGGCTCGAGACGGGCGCCCGGCGCCTGGCGAACGGCATCGCGCGCGATCTCTTCCTCGAGGATGCCGATCGCCATTGGGAGCGGCTGCTCGTCCACAACGAGGACGAGCTCAAGTCCACCGGCTACTTCGTTCCCCCGCAGGACCGCCGCTAGTCGATCGTCGCGCCGACGGACTTCACGACCGCCGCCCAGCGAACGCGGTCGTTGTGGACCGTCTGCCGGAACTGCTCGGGCGACTCCCAGCGCGGCGTGTTGCCGAGCGCCTGAAGCTTGTCGCGGATCGTCGGGTTGTCGACCGCCGCCTTCACCGCCGCATTCACGCGTTCGACGATGTGCGCGTCGAGCCCCTTCGGCCCGAAGAGCCCGAACCAGATGTAGCTTTCGTAGCCGCGCAGTCCGACATCGGCGCCGGCCTCGCCGATCGTCGGGATGTCCGGCACCGCGGCGACGCGCGTCCTGGTCGTCACGCCCAGCAGCCGCACGCGCCCCGCCTTCCACTGCGCCATCACGGTCTGGACCTGGTTCATGATGCAGCAAGTCTGCCCCGCGACGACCGAGGCGAGGGCTTCCGGGCCGCCCTTATACGGGACGTGCACCATGTCGAGCCCGGCGCGGGAGACGAGCTCGGCGAACGCGAGGTGCGTGCCCGTGCCGTTGCCGGTGGACGCGTAGTTGTACTTGCCCGGGTTCGCCTTCACCTGCTCGACGAACTCCTTCATCGTGTGGACGTCGAGCACCTTGGGGTTCACGGTGAGCACGTTCGAGACGTCGACCATCGGCGCGATCGGCGTGAAGTCCGCCTCGACGTCGAACGGGAGCTTGCGGTAGAGCGCGGCGTTCACCCCGTGCGTGGCCGCGGTCCCGAGGAGCAGCGTGTAGCCGTCGGGCTTTGCGCGCGCGACCGCCTCCGAGGCGAGGTTGCCGCCGGCGCCGGTGCGGTAGTCGAACACGAGCTTGCCGCCCAGCGAATGCTCCATCGTCTCCTCGAACATCCGCGCCACCACGTCGACGCCCGAGCCCGCCGGGAAGCCCATGATGACGGTGATCGGTTGAGAGGGCCAGGCATGCTGGGCGAGCGCCGGTAGGGGCGCGAGCGCGATCGCGAAGCCGAGGACGCGGAGAATTTTCATCATCGTACGAAGTCTAAGGAATTCATGGGCGCACGCAATTTCCTTTGCGGGCTCGCCGCCGCGGTTCTCGCCGGCTGCGCGAGCTACGGTGCCGGGCTCACGCCAGGGCAATCGTCGCTCACGGACGTCGAGACGATCATGGGCCAGCCCACCGCTGTAACTGAGGAGCCTGGCGGTGGCCAGACCCTCTGGTATTCCAAGCTCCCGTACGGCCGCGAGAACTACGCGGCGCGCATCGACCCGCGCGGGACGCTCGTGGCGCTCGAGCAGACGCTCACCCCGCAGAACATCGCGAAGATCCGCCCGAATGTCAGCACCACCGCCGACCTGATGGAGATCCTCGGCCCGCCCTACCGGCAGTTCAAGTTTCCGCTCAAGGACCGGGTCGCCTGGGAATACCCGCTGCGCACGAGCCCGGAGCTCCAGACGCTCTTCGTCGAGGTGACGCCGGACTTCATCGTGCGCGATGTCTATGCGCTCCACGATCGCGACCGCTGCGGGTTCTCGATCGGCGGGATCTGCTAGCTCAGGAACTGCACGAAAGCGCCGAGCAGCCTGCCTTGTGCCGCGCCCACTCCGGCCGGCGAGCGGCGAGATCTTCGTGCTCGGGCTGCTCGTCGAAGGGCCGCTCGAGCACGCGCATGAGCCGCTCGAGCACCGAAGCGTCGTCTTGCGCCAATGCGTCGATCGCCGTCTGCGCGAGGTAGTTCCGAAAGACGTACTTGGGGTTCGCGGCATTCATCCGCTCGCGGCGGAGAGGATCGTTCTCCCGTTTCGCCCTTTCGGCGTATCTCCTGATCCACGCCAGGAGCACTTCTCGGCGGGACGGCTCCTGCTCGCCGTAGAAGGCGGCCTCGAGCGGCTTCAAGTCCGGCCGTTCCAGCGACACGTCGGCGAGCTTCCTGAAGAAGAGCGTGAAGTCGGTCTCTTCCTGCTGCAGCGCGACGAAGAGGTCGTTCATGAGCTCTTCGTCGCCCGGCTCGTCGAGCGAGCGCAGGCCGAGCTTCGCGGCGAGCGCTTTCTGCCAGCCTTCGTTGAAGAGCTCCGCGTAGAGCTTGAGGCTCGCCTCCAGGGGCGCGGGATCGGGTACGAGCGGCAGCAGCGCCTCGCCGAAGCGCGCGAGGTTCCACTGCGCGATGCCGGGCTGGTTGCCGTAGGTGTAGCGAAGCGACTGGGCGTCGGTGGTGTTGGGCGTCCAGCCCGGGTCGTAGCCCTCGAGCCACCCGTACGGCCCGTAGTCGATCGTCTGCCCGAGCACCGACATGTTGTCGGTGTTCATCACGCCATGCACGAACCCGAAGCGCATCCAGTCGACGAGGAGGAGCGCCGTGCGGCGGCACACCTCCTCGAAGAATGCCTCGACGCTCGGCAGCGCGAGATAGAACTCGCGCATGACGTATTCGACCAGGCGCTTCAGGCCTTCCGTCTCTCGCTGGGCGGCGAAGATCTGGAAGTTGCCGAAGCGAAGGAAGCTCGGCGCGACCCGGCAGACGACCGCCCCCGGCTCGGGTGCCGGGTTGCCGTCGTAGAACATGTCGCGGATCACTGGCTCGCCGGTGGCGACGAGGCTGAGGGCGCGCGTGGTCGGCACGCCGAGGTGGAACATCGCCTCGCTGCACGCAAACTCGCGAAGCGAGGAGCGCAGAACCGCGCGGCCATCCGCCGTGCGGGAGTAGGGCGTCTTTCCTGCGCCCTTGAGCTGCAGCTCCTGGCGCGAGCCGTCGGTGGCGACGATTTCGCCGAGCGTGATGGCGCGGCCGTCGCCGAGCTGCCCGGCCCACACGCCGAACTGGTGCCCGCCGTAGCGCGCGGCGTACGGCTTCATGGAAGGAAGGAGGCGATTACCCGCAAGCACTTCGGCCGCGGGACCGGAAGCCGGCGGGCGGTCGATGCCGAGAAATTCGCCCAGGCGATCCGACCAGGCGAGGAGGCGCGCCGAGGCAACCGGCGTCGGCTCTACCCGCGTATACGCCGCGTTCGCGACGAGGCGCGGTCGGTTGACGAGCAGCGCGTCCGCAGGAAGCGCGTCGACGAACGTGTTGCGGAAGTCGAGCCCTTCCAGCGGCCGCAGCCGCGGCAGCGCGTCCCTGGCCAATACGGTGCTCACGCCCCGATTATGTCAGGGATGCATTTCGTGAATCCCCTGCGAGCCTAGGGGAATGTCCCGCGATGCCCTTTCTTCATCTCGGGCGTCTTGTGGTCTTCTCCGACGCCGAGCCGGCGCTGGTTTTCCTTCAGTTTCTCCGGGATCACGTCGCCCGACTTGTCGAGCGCTTGCGGGCTTTGTCCGCCTCGCTGTCCCGGGGACTGCTGCCGTCGCCTTTCTGCCATGGACCCTCCTGTGAAGCACGCGCCCTTGCAAGGGCTATTCCCGCCCGCGCGATTGCGTCCGCCGCGGCGAGGCAGCAGACTGGAAAGATGAGCGCGACGCTCTGGACCATCGGGCATGCGACGCGTCCATGGGACGAGTTCCTCGCGGTGCTGCGCGCGCACCGCATCGAGGCGATTGCGGACGTGCGACGCTTCCCTGGCTCGCGCAAGCACCCTCAATACGGCGGCGAGCCGATGCGAAGCGCGCTCGCGCGAGAAGGAATCGAGTACGAGCAGTTTCCAGAGCTGGGCGGCCGGCGCAAGGCGCGCGCCGATTCGCCGAACACCGCCTGGCGTAACGACGCCTTCCGGCGCTATGCCGACTACATGGGGACGCCGGAATACCAGGCAGGCGAGGCGCGGCTGGTCGCGCTCGCTTCTCGGCGGCGCACGGCGATCCTCTGCGCCGAGGCGCTGTGGTGGCGGTGCCACCGCGGCCTGATTTCGGACGACCTCAAGGCGAAGGGGTGGCGCGTGCTCCATATCGCCGATGCGGGCGATGCGAAGGAGCACCCGTTCACCGGCGCCGCGAGGCTCGTCGGCGGGCGGCTTTCGTACGCCGGCGATCAGCCGCGCCTGTTCTGAACCCGCACGCCTGGGCCTTCCACCTTGTGGCTGTTGCGCCCGCGGTCCCCGGAATCGATCCCCGGCGGAGCGATGATGACCTGCTGCCTACGCCGCCTCTGGCAGGCTGACCTTCGCGCCCGGCAGCGCCGGCCGGCTGCGCCGGATCTGCAGCGCGCGGCCGACGAAGATGCCGTTCGAGATCCCGAACGCGATGCCGGCGCAAAGCGCGAAAGCGCCGAGGGCTTTCAGGTCGGGGTTGCGCACCAGCGCCACGGCGATCGTGTAGCGCACGAAAAAGAGCGCCATGATGAGGGCGAAGGGAACCCGGCTGCCCGGCACGTGGAAGACGCGTGCGGCGGCGTCGTAGGTCACCCCGCGGGGATAGCGCAAGTAGAGCGCGAGCGCAGCGGCGCCGACGGCGGCGAGCAACCACCCGCCGATGACTTCGGGCCGAGGGCCGAAGAGCGATACGAGCCCCGCGAAGGAGGCTGGCACGACGAGGAGCGGCAGGAGGGCGACGCGCAGCATCGACACCGAGCGTGCCTTCGTCTGCGCGTGGCCCAGGTACACGAGTCCGGCAAAAAGGACATACACCTGCCATGGGGTGTGCTTGAGGGTCTGGAGGATGAAAGTCATGGTCGTTCTCCGTCGAAGGGTCGGGCCATGCTAGGCGTGCGCGCGGGGTTCAGGGCCTCAATGCGACGAGGCGTCGAAAACCGGCTGCGGGCAGCAGCCGGCGGGAGCGGGCGGCGCCGGGGTGGAGGGCCGTTCCGCCCGCGGCACTAGCGGCAGCGGGCCAGATCCTCGTCCGTCATGATCGGCTTGATGACGCACGGGCTCGGCTTGGGCTTTTTCTTCGGTGCCGCTTGAGCCTCGCGCTCGACCGCCGCCCGCAGCGCCCGGGCGGCTTCTTCGGCGCGTTGTCTGCGTGCCTGCTCGTCCATGGGCGGCTCCGTGCTCGGCAAGAGCGGTTTCGCCGCCGGCGCGTCGGTTCCCGAAGCTTTCTCCGCGGCAGCCGCAGCGGCAGGAGGAGCGGGGGCGGCTATTGTCGTGGCGGCCGGGGCCGCTGGCGCGCTCGACTTCGCTTCCTGCTCCGAGGCGAATCTCTTGTAGAGCGAGAGGTAAGAGCTCGCGAAGACGGACATGCCGGCGATGAAAATGCCCGTCGACACGGCGACGGTCAAGACGCCGCGCACGAAGCCGGCCCCCGAGGCGCGCAGGACGAGCGTCCCGGCAAACATGTCGTAGAGCGTCTGCTTTCGCTCGTTGAAGAACGCGGCAAGGACGCCCAAGACGTTCACGACCGGGATCCAGGAAACGACATACTTAAGGCCCGTCCTCGCCAAGGAGCGTAAAGCGGAGATGCGCTCGCCCTGGACGTTCGCGACGTAGACGCCGGCGATGAGCTTTCCGAGCGTCGCTTGCAGAGGCGACCACTCGAAGAGCGCGAAGTAGAGGAACGGGACGGTCAGGAAGCAAAGGCCCAGTAAAAGCAGCCCGACACCGTTACCGCTCGACACAAACTTCATGGTCTCCAGCACCAAGACCGGCATGCCCCAGCCCACGAGGATGCAGGTGTCGGCGTAGGCGGCCGCCCCTCTCCGGAATACCCCGGCGAAGGCGTGCTCTCCCTCCAGCCCTTCCACTACTGGCCTCGCCATGCTCCCCCCTATGCCGTGCCAGTTCCCGCCGCGCATTATGCACACGGCCGAAATTCCCCTGCCAGGGTGCAGCTCAGCCAGCGGTGGGGCAGCTCACCTTCACGACGACCCCCGAGCCGTCCTCGCGGTCGCGCGCCTGCGCGGCGCCGCCATGGAATTCGGCGACCAGGCGCACGATGTACAGGCCGAGGCCGAGGTGCGGTTCGCTCCCGCTGGTCGAAGGCCGCACCGAGACCATCGACTCGAAGAGCTTTTCCGCCATCGCATCGGGAAGCCGCGGGCCGCGATTGCTGACCGTGAGCACCGCCTGACCCTCGCGCGCCTCCAGTCGGATGCGGATCGGCTCATCGCCCATCGAGAAATCGACGGCATTGGCAGCGAGCTTGTCCAGCATTTGCGCGTAGAGGTCGGGAGCTCCACGAAGCATCACAGCGTTTTCCGGAAGCTCATTTTCGAATTTCTTCCCGGGAAAAATGGAGGCATAACCCCCCGAGCAGCCTTTGACCACTTCGCGCGCGTCGAACAATTCCTTCTTCTCCTGGCGCACGAGCTGCTCGAGGCGCGTCGCCTCGCCCATGCGCGTGAGGATGGTGTCGAGGCGCTTCAGGCCTTCGCCGGCCCGCGCGAGGTAGACCGCCGCTTCTTGGCTGGTGGGCTGCAGGCGCAGGTTCTCGAGCGACGAGCGCACGACCGCGATCGGCGTGCGCAGCTCGTGCGAGAGCCGCCCGGCCATGGTCTCGAGGTAGCTGTTGTACTGGGCGAGGCGCTCGAGCACGGTGGAGAAGCCGCGCGACAGGTCGCCGATTTCGTCCCCGGCTTGCGAGCCGGAAAGCAGGCGCCGCACGCGCCCCTGCGAGTCGATCGCCGCTTCCGCTTCGTCGCGCAGGCGGCGCAGACGGGAAGAAAGCCGCGAGGCGAAGGCGAGGAGCGTCAGGGCGCCGAGGAGGAACGCAACCAGCGTCACCGCGACGATCTGCTCCACGGCGCGGTTGTAGATCGAGCGCACCGCGTTGGTGGTTTCCTCGGCCACCACCGCCGCGACGATGCGCTCGCCGTCCCACACCGGATGCGAGGCCGAGAGGATGACGGCGCGCCCGTCCGACGAGAGGCGCCAGCGCCGCGCCGGCACGCCCTGGAGCGCGCTCGTGGCCGCCGGCCCGTTGGCGATCTCCGCCTCGGGAAGCGCGTCGTCGAAGTCGTTCGTCGGCCGCTCGAGCAGTAAAGAGGTGACCGGATGCACCATTCGCAGGACAAAGTCGAAGGGCGTGGGCGAGGCGCCGTCGAACGAGGCCTTCTTGAGGTCGCCCTCGATCGCGAGGAGCCGCTGCTGCTGGTCGACGATCCAGATGCGCGACTCGGCGCGCCCGAGGCTTTTCAGGATGAGGCCCATCTCGCCGGCGCGCGGGGCGCCCGGCCGCACGTCGAGGAGCTCGGGCCGGTCGTGGAGCGCGGTGGCCACGGCCCGCGCGGTGGCGAGGAGCGCCTGCTCCTGCCCCTCGCGCAGCAGCGCCTCCATCTGCTTGGCGTGCAGGTAGCCGAGCCAGGGAATCAGGGCGAGCACGAGCGCCACGAGGAGCACCTTGGCGCGAAGGCCGAGCTTCACCGCCCTACGAGTTCCACCGATAGCCGAGGCCGTAGACCGACTCGATTGAGCCGAACGCCGCGTCGGCGGCCTGGAACTTCTTGCGGATGCGCTTGATGTGCGAGGTAATGGTCGCGTCGTCGACGACGATGTGCGCGTCGCGCATGAGCTGGTCGCGGTCCTTGACGTGGCCGGGATAGCGCGCGAGCGAGTGCACGATCCAGAACTCGGTGAGCGTGAGGTCGATCGTCTTCTCCTGCCACGTGGCGAGGAAGCGCTTCATGTCCAGGCGAAGCGCGCCGCGCTCGAGTACCTCCTCCGAGGCGGGCGGCTCCGAGAGGAGGTCGGCGCGACGGAAGAGGGCGCTGATGCGCGCGAGGAGCTGCGGGAGGCCGGCGTCCTTGGTGAGGTAGTCGTCGGCGCCCATGCGCAGGCCCGACACCAGGTCGAAATCGCTGTCGCGCGCGGTGAGGAAGATGATCGGCACCGCCGCCGACATCGCCCGCAGGTCCCGGCAGAGCGCGAAGCCGCCGTCGGGCTCGTCGCCCAGGCCGATGTCGAGGAGCGCAAGGTCGGGAAGGCGGGTCTTGAAGGCGGCGGTGGCGGACTTGCGGTCCGCATAGGCGGCAACCTGGTAGCCGTGCTTCTTCAGCATGTCGGCGTAGTTCGCGCGGATCGCGCCGTCGTCCTCGACGATCGCCACGGTTCTCCCCATGCGGCGAATATACCCTCGCGCGTGAGGCGCGAAAGGCCCGCGCGGCAGCTGCCATCGGTTTGCCATGATTGCTCGCCGGCGCGCCGCATTCGCGCCCGCGCCGGCTCCCCGATCCGCCGCTGCAATGCGGCCATGAAAGAACGCATCACGGTGACGACCCGGCAGGCTGTCAACGATTTCGCAGCCGCCTGCATAGGCGCATTGGCGGTGGGTGCGGCGATCGGCGCGGTGGAAATCGTCATCGTTGCCTTGCTAGCGTCTGCCGGATAAGGAACGCGAGGCGGCGTTCTGAGCTGGTGGCTGGGGCTCCGCCTGGTCCCCACCCTCGACGCGGCGCGGCTCCTCCCCCGCGCCGGTCCCCATGCCACTAGCCCAGAACGCCGCGAAGCGGATCGTCAACAACCATCAGGACGAGGACTTATGCACGACGAGGCCCTGCCGCCCCCCGGTAACGTGCGGCGCATGAAAACCAGCTCCTTCCTCGGCGTGCTCTCGCTCCTCTCGGTCGCGCCCCAGGCCTTCGTGGCCGTGGACGCGTCCTTCGTCCACCACCCGGTCAAGTCGCTGAAGGCGCTGCGCGAGGAAGTCCTGCGCTGGCGCGACGAATACCAGCCCCAGCTGGGCGACGGCGACTGCGACCGGGTCGCCGAGTGGCTGAACCGGAACTTCTACCGGCTCGAGGCCTAGCTCCCCGGTCGCCGTCGGCTTTCTTCGGCTACTTCAGCTGCACCACGTAGAGCTTGAGCGTCGACTTTCCGACGTTCTTCGTCTTGTAGCCGGGACCCGGCTCGATGATGTCGACCTGTCCCGCTTTCCAGCTGATCTTCTGCTTTTTCCCGTCCTCGTACGTGCGCTCGAGCGTGCCCCCATTCAGCGCGCGCACGATGCGCAACGCGGAGAAGGCGACGCCCGTGTTCTCGGCGCCCGCGGGATAGGTCGTCTCGTAGACCTTCACCTTGTCGGTCTCCTTGATCACCTTCACCGATACCTTCTTGCCCTGCGCGCTCGCGCCCGGCGCGGCGAGGGCGAAAAGCGCCATCGCTGCGACCGTTGCAGCCAAGAGTCTCTTCATTTGATCTCCCTTTTCCCGCCGAAAGTGGCGGGACGCAAAGTCTAGGCGCCTCTCCGCCGGAAAGCCTGACAGCCGGGCTACCGCCGAAGGTGCGGCGAATAACGCACCACCAACCGAGCGATGAGCGGCGCGGCGGCAATGGCGAAGACGAGGCGCAGGGACTGCAGCGCGAGGACGAACGGCAGGTCGACCTGCGGCGTCGACGCGGCGATCACCGCGACCGAGTCGAGCCCGCCGGGGCTCGTCGCGAGATAGGCAGTAAGCGCGTCCACCTTCGCTGCAAGCATGAGGCAGCCTCCGAGCGCCGCGCAGAAGAGGATGAGGCAGGCGGCCGCGCCCGCGACCACGGGCACCGATCGCCAAGCATGCAGGAGAACGTCGCGACGGAACGTGAGGCCGATGCTCCAGCCGAGCAGCGCGTATGCCGCGGCAAGAAGCCACCGCGGGAGCTCGATCTCGAGGACGCCGGTGGCATGCAGCGCGGAGAGCACGATCATCGGCCCAAGCAGGCCCCAAGCCGGCACGCGCAGCCGTCTCGCGGCCTGCTGCGACAGCCCGGCAAGCAGCACCAGGAGCGCGAGGTGGCCCCAGTCGACGGCGGCGCCCCACGGTGCCCCGGGCGGATGCACGCCGGCGTCGCCTGCCCAGAACCGCGCGACGAGCGCGCACGTCGTCACGACCATCAGGACGCGCAGGTACTGCATGAAGGCGACGAGGCGCATGTCGGCGCCGTTCGCCTCGGCCTGGAGCACCATCGCCGCAGCGGCGCCAGGCGAAGTGCCGTAGACCGCCGTCGGGCCGGCGATCAATCCCCAGCGGCTGAGGAGCCAACCGAGCGCCGCGCCGCCAAGGAGCGTCGCGAGCACCACCGCGGTGAAGAGAAGCCAGTGCTGGGCGAACATCGCGACGATGGCCGGCGTGATGCTTGCGGACACCATCGCGCCGATCGTCGCCTGCGCCGAGAGGTACGCGGGCCGCGGCACCGAGAGCCGCACGCCGTTCGCGCCGAGGACGATGCCCGCCACCATCGGCCCGAGGAGCAGCGAAGCGGGCAGGCCGACGGTTGCCCACGCGAACGAGAACACCGCCGAGAGGAGCACGAGGACCATCCACCGGATCCATGCGGGCGAACGAGTGAGGACATCGGCCATGCAGCGGTGCATTATAGGAACGTCGCCATGCAAGCCGAGCCGCTGATCCGGGCGCTCTCCCGCGCCGACTACGAAGCGTGGCGCTCGCTCTGGGACGGCTACAACGCCTTCTACGGGCGCAGCGGCAAGACGGCGCTTCCCGAAGAAATCACGCGCGCGACCTGGGACAGGTTCTTCGACGAGCGCGAGCCGGTGCGTGCGCTCGTCGCGGAAGAGCAGGGCAAGGTCTCGGGGCTCGTGCATTACCTCTTTCACCGCAGCACCAACCGGCTGAAAGACGTCTGCTACCTCCAGGATCTCTTCACCGAGCCCTCGCGCCGAGGCCGCGGCATGGGGCGGCGGCTCATCGAGGCGGTGTACGAGGCCGCGCGCAAGCACGGCTGCACGCGCGTGTACTGGCACACTCAGGAGACGAACGAAGCCGGCCGCGCCCTCTACGACAAGCTTGCGAAGTACACCGGGTTCATCGTGTATACGCGGGAGCTCTGACGATCAGACCGGGGTAAACTGCACTGCCTCGCTCGCGAGCACCGAATTCGGATCGAATTTGGCTTTCGCTCGCGCGAATCGCTGCAGCGTCTCGGCGCCATAGTGTTCCACGGCCTCCGATGCCGACGGGACGGGCGAATACGGGCTGTAGCGCTTGCCTCCGGCAGCCGCAAGTTTCGCGAGCAGGTCGCGTGTGCCCGCCTGGAGCGCCTCGAGTGCCTGGGCATCGCCGCGCGGCGCCCGCCGGTTGAGCCACATGGAGAAGAAGACGGGCTCGGAAACCGGCACTTTGAAAAGCGGCCGGGTGAAGCGAGCGGCGTTGAGGGGCCAGAACGAGAAGCCGCGCAGCCCCGCCGACTCGACGGGCAGCTCGAGAAACGGCGTAACAAGCGCCTTGGTCGCGGAGGCCGGGATCCACATGGTGACGTTCGAGGCCGGATCCACGGCCGGGTCGCGGATCTGTGCCGGTCGCGGCGGCGAGCGATAGACGTAGTCGAGCGCATTCATCACTGCGGGCTCCGCGCGAGCATCGAAGCGAAGGTCCTTCTGCAGGACCTCTAGGTCCGGTTGCCAGGGGTGGTTGAAAAAGCGGCCGAGCTGCATGACGAATTTCCAGGAGCCGTCGCGCTCGCGGATCGCCGCGCCGTACTGGTGGTCGAAGCGGCCTTCTGTCGCGACGCGCGCCTGGTCGGCCAGGTAAGCGTCGAGGTGGCGATAGGTCAGGTCCTGCAGCACCGCGTGCGTCCTTGCCGGAACGAGGCGCAGGCGGGTGCGGACCACGATGCCGCACTGGCCCATGCCGCCGAGCACCATTTCGAAGAGTTCCTTGTCGCGCTCGGCGGAGCAGCGGACGAGGCGCCCGTCGCCGGTCACCACATCGAGCTCGAGAACGTTGTCCACCAGCGCGCCGTGGTGCTGGCTCGTGTTGCCGAGGAGGCCCGCACTGAGCATCCCACCGAGCGTGAGCATCCGGCAGTCGGGGAGCACGGGCGGGATGAGATTTTTGCCGAGCGCCGTGGTCGCGAGCTGCGCGACGATCGCGCCCGGCTGCGCGTCGAGCCTTCCTCTTTGATCCACGGCGGCGGCGTTCAGCACGCTGCAATCGACGAGGATCGCGCCTTCGGCGAGCGTCTGACCGTGGCTCGAATGGGCGAGGCCGCGCACCGAGACGCGAAGGGAGCGCTCGTTCGCGTAGCGCACGATGCGCAGGACGTCCTGGGCGGACTTCGGGCGGAGCACCGCAGCCGGCCTGCGGCGGATCACGTGGGCCCAGTCGTCGGACATTGCATCGCACGTCGCGTCGTCGAGGAGCAGCGTGCCGTCGAGCCGGGGAAGGCCCTCAAGCTTGCTAGATGCGGCGCGCGCTCCCCCAACGCGCGGCATGCCGGGCGCGGCGAACGCTGAAACGGTGACGGCAAGGGCCGCCTCGAGCAGTCGGCGGCGATTCGAGGCCTGGGTCATGCGACTCGCTCCCCTTCGAGATCGCGAGCACCCTGTATACGCGGGTAGATTGAGGAGAGCCTGACGGCGCGCTGAATAAAAAAGGGCCGCATCTCGGGAGCGGCCCTTGCGGTCCGGTCGAACAGGGAGGTGGTCATCCGGGCCGGCTCGCCGACTGTAGCCCTGCGACTTTGCAGGGGGCTGACGCGACGGTCGGCGCAAGCTGACGAACGCTTCTATGGAAGCGTGCTCGGGTCTCTGCCGGGGCCGCGCGCTTAAGCGCCGGGCGGAACGGTCGGAACGCGCTGCCAGCCCGTCGGGCATTCCCTTACGTACGGGTAGTAGCTTTTCGAAGCAGGGCAGAAGTACCAGGAGTATTCCGGTGCGCTCACGCGCGGCGCTGCAGGCGCCGCGGCGGCGTAGCTCGGCGCGCTGTAAGCGTAGGTTGGCGCGTACGCGTAGTAAGGCGCGTAAGTCGGGTAGTAGTACGGGTAATACGGCGGATAGTAGTAGCGCGGGTAATACAGGCTGGAAGCCACGATCGGCGCGCCGATCAGCGCCCCGATGAGGAGCCCGGCGCCGAAGCCGTCGGCTCGCACGGGCTGCCCAGCGCCCATGCAGAGCGCTCCCGCGCACAACAGCGTCGAGATCCCTCGCTTCATGGCTGCCTCCATGCGAATGCTGGCTGCAACTTACGCCCGCCGGGGGGCGAGCGCAACTATGTGCCGACGTCCTGGCGCCGCGGCGGCAATATGAGGACGTTGCTCACCATGACGCTGTTCGGAACGATGATCTTCTGCCCCTCGTCGTCGCGAAGCATGGTGTAGCCGAGCGAGACGTCCTCCACGTCGGCGGCGATCACGCCCTTCGGCGTGGTCATCTGCACGCGGTCGCCCACCTTGATCGGCCGGTAGAGGACGAGGGAGAAGCCGGCGACGAGGTTGCCGAGCGTCGTCTGCGCGGCTAGCCCCAGGACGATCGAGACGACGCTCACGCCGGCGAGGAGCGCCGTCCCGAGGGACTTGAGTTCCGGGACGATGTGCGCGTAGAGGACGAACGCGACGAGGTACACCACGACGTGGATGAACGAGGTCGCGAAGCGCAGCCCCGTGACGTCGGAGAGCCGCCGCTCGACGCGGCGCTCGAGCTGCTTCACCAGCAGGCCGATGAGCCCGGCGGCGAGGAGGAAAAGCGCGCCGATCGCAAGGGCGCCCGTTAGCGTGCTCGGATCGAGGCCGTCGCGCTGGATCGCGTTCGTGATGGTGCCGATGAAGCCCATGGGCACCGCCGCTGCAACCAGCGTGCCTCGGCCGAGGCGCGCCGAAAAGCGGCTAGGCCCGCTCGATCTCGCGCGTCACGCGCTCGGGCGTGAGCGGCAGGTGCCGCGCGCGCACGCCGAGCGCGTCGTGGAGCGCGTTGGCGATGGCGGCGGCCGTCGGGCCGGCGGCGCATTC
>JAFAGU010000125.1 GCA_019237595.1 Betaproteobacteria bacterium
AAGCCGAAGACGAAGGATGTTTGACCCGAGCCGCAAGCAGGTCCGCGACCTCTTCTTCGAGGCGTGGCGGAAGTACCGCGTCGGCGAGCCGCTCGCCGGCATGGAAGCCGCGGCGCTCGAGGCGATCCTCCTTCACCCGGAATACCACCCGGCGCTTTCCGACCCCGAGCGCCACCGCGACCGCGATTACTCGGGCGAATCCAACCCCTTCCTGCACATGAGCCTGCACCTCGCGCTCGAGGAGCAGCTCTCGATCGACCAGCCGCCGGGCATCGCAAAGCTCTTCGGCGACCTGCTGTCGAGGACCGGCGACAGGCACGAGGCGCTGCACGAGGCAATCGAGTGCCTCGCGCGCACCGTGTGGGTCTCGCAGCGCGACGCGGCGCCGCCCGACGCCCAGGCCTACCTCGAGTGCCTGCGGCGGCGCGCCCGGTGACGCGCGCGTGAAGGCCCGGACGGACTAGCGCCGGGCGAGCGGCGCAACACATTCGCTGCGCATCATGGCCCTGCCCACCGACGGGAGGAACCATGATCGCGCAACGAATCTTCCTTTGCTTCCTGTTCGCGGCCGCAGCCGCCATGCTGCTCCACGGCCCCGCGGCGCGCGGGGACGACCTGGCGATGAGCCAGGTGCTCGTGGCGAAGCGCCAGCTCCTCGATCCCTTCTACCGCCAGACCGTGGTGCTCGTGCGGCCGATCGGCAACGACCAGCACATCGGGCTCATCCTCAACCGGCCGACGAAGATGACCCTCGGCCAGCTCTTCCCGGAGCACGGGCCGTCGCAGAAGGTGCCCGACCCGGTCTACGTCGGCGGCCCCAACTCGAGCTCCGTCCTCTTCGCGCTCGTGCAAAGCAAGTCGAGCCCGGGCGGAAAGTCGCTGCGGCTCCTCCCCGACCTCTACATCGCCTTCGAGGGCGACACCGTCGACAGGATCATCGAGACCGATCCCGCGCATGCGCGCTTCCTCGCGGGACTCGTCACCTGGCAGCCCGGCGAGCTCCGCGACGAGCTCAAGCGCGGCGCCTGGTTCGTGATGGACGCCGACCCGTCGATCGTCCTGCGCAAGCAGACCGACGGCATGTGGGAAGAGCTCGTGCGCCGCGCCGAGCTGCGCGCGAACGCGATCTAGCTCAGCAGCCGGACGGGCAGAAAACCCGCACGGCGCCGAATTGCGCGCCGCTTGTCGACGCGCCCGAGACCGAGGCACCGACGTGGTCGCCGACCGGGCCGAGGAAGATGCCCGCGGCCCTGACCTGCGCGCTGCCGGAGCATCCGGTGCCGCCGCAGCTCCCGCCGCTTCCCTGCGCGAGGAAAAAGGCGCCGCCGTTCTGGATGACGATATTGCCGCTCGCGGCGGGGAGGGTCCAGTTCTGGCTGGCGAACGAGACCGACCCCGCGGCCATCACGGCGGTGCGCGCCGTGAAGTTGACCGTCAGAGAGCCCAGGCTCGTTGACACCGCCACCTCGCCGAGATTGTTCGTCGGAGTCGTCCCGAGCACGCCGGAGAACAGGGTGAGTGAGCCGGTCTTCGCTGCGATCACGTCGGCAGGAGTGAGCGGCCCGTACATCAGGTGCGCCTGGTTCGAGTTGCTGAGCGTGATGACCTGCCCGCCGTCGATGACCGTGCCACTGTTCCAGCGTCCCCAGAAAATCACTTGGGAGGACCCGTCGGGGTTGCCGGTGCCCGACTGGACCGGCGCGGCCAACCCGCTCACGCTCACACCGTTGCAATTACCACTGTTGTTCGGACCGGTGCAGCCTGCCGGCACGGTAAATCCCGTCGGGACGCCCCCCGAGGTCAGGGACAGCGCCGACTGGTTGATGAGCGCGCCGCCGCCGTTGGGATTGGTCGGCATCGAAGAGGAGATCCAGAAGCCCAGCACACCGGTATCGTTGGGAAGCGTGGTCGACGAAATCAGGACCGGCGGCGTCGGCACAGCAACAGGCGCGGGGACCACGGTCGCATCCGTGACGGTCTGGGGCCGGCTGTCCCCGGAGGCACCGCTGCCCGTGCTCGCCTGCTCGCCTCCGGATCCCTGCTGACCTTGCGCAGACTGCGTCTTGCCCTGCGGCTTCGCCGCCACGAATGTCGGCGGCTGCAGCAGCTGCTGCGGCGCCGTGTTGGCGTTCGCGACGTAGAAGTGCTGGTTGATGCCGAACGTGACCGGCTGCGGCGTCGCGTTGTTCTGCAGGGTGACCTGGTTGGTCCCGTTCGAGAGGCCCAGCACCGATCCGTAGAGCCCGTTCGGCATTTTCTGTCCGGGAGCGCCCTGCCCTCGCGACGCATCGGAGTCCGCTTCGCTTCGCTGTTGCGGCGTCTCGAAGCAGTCGTCGGCGCATTCGCGCACTGCGTAGTCGGTGCCTCGGATGCCGATGGTGGCGGTCGGTGTCCTCACTCGATAGTCGGCATTGCGGGAGCGCCCGATCAGCCCGGTCACCGAGCGGAACCCGCCCTTGAGAAGCCGGAAGAAGGCATGCTCGCCCTCCTGCTGTTGCTGCCCGAACCGATAGTCCTCGATCTCGAACTCCGTGTTCTCGCGCAACGAAAGCAGGCCCTCGTCGACGAAGCGCACCTGCAGCGAGCTCGCAGGCCCGGTCCTCAGGATGTCCTTGAACTCGACGGGCGAGCTGTACGCAAGCCTTACCTGCTGGCCGTTGCGCACGGCGAACGCGTCGCCGCCGACGAGGAGGACTCGTCCGACCACCTGGCTGTGCGCCTGCAGGGACAAGGCGAGGCCGAGAAACAGCAGGAGCGCTCTCATTTGTATTCGTACCTCAGCTTGAGCATTACGACATGCCGGTCATACTCGTACAAGGCAATATTGCCGGTGTTCTTGGCATACGTATACTCCGCCCGAACGCTCCAGTTGCGGTCGAGGCCGTAGCTCGCGATGGCTTCGGCGCCGTAGTACTTGTCGCGACGGGGAATTCCACCGACGGTGTCAACGCCGTCGTACCGGCTCTGCTGGTAAAGCGCCGCGCCAGAAAGGGACCACCGCGGCGCAGGCGTGATCGCCACTCCGGCACGGCCGCCCCAGAGCTTGCGCCCGAACTCCGGGAAACCGCTCACGTCGTGCTCGCTGCCGTAGTTCGCGGCCAGCGTCAGCAGCGGCTGCCAGTCGCCTACGAAGGCGCGGCGCCAGCCCACGCTCAGGGCCGTAAGGTCGACATTGCGGTTCTGGTTATTGTTGTTGGTGGAATACCGGATGTCGGCGAGGGTCACGCCGGCTGTCAGGATGTTCAGCTCATCGAGCTGGTGCTGGACCTCCGCCGTGCCGCCGGAGAGCTTGCGCAGCCAGTCGTTCTGGACAATGGTCTCGCCATAGAGCGCGGTCAGCCGGTAGAGATTCTTCTCCCTGAGGAAGCTGATTCCGCCGGCAAGGTTGACGTTCTGGATGTCGTAGATGGTCTTGGTCGCGTTGTTCTTGCTGTCGGCGTTCCCGGCCGCGAAAAGCGCGACGCCGGGCGCCACCGGGTGCGTGACCTGGCCGCCGACGCCGAAGTAGCCGAAGCTGTCCCCCGTTTTCGTCCCCGTGGCAAGCGGGAGAACCGACCCGTTCGGCAAGAGGATGTTCGAGGAGGCAGGCCCGTAGCTCGCGTTCGTGTCGTAGCCCACGCCTGCCTCGGCGTAAAAGCCCGCCGTGGTTCGGTATTGAGACTCGCGGGCTCGGATGGCGTCCCTGAAGCGCTGGATGTTCGCCTGCACGTTAGGCGGCGGGTTCGAGTTGAGGACGTTCTCGAACTCCTCTCGCGCTCGCGCATCGTCGCCCAGCACGAAGTAGCCTCGAGCCAGCTCGAGCCGGGCGGCGCTGTTCTCCGGAAAGTTCGCGACGTAGCGCTCGAGGGCGAGCACGCCCTCGCCCGCGTGCCCCGAATCGATCGCGGCGACGCCGTAGTAGAAGTCGAATGCCGGGTTGCCGAGTTCCTCGGGGTAGCGCTTGCCGAGCGCATAGGCCTCCGCCGACTTCCCCTGGTCGAGGAGCGACTTGACGTCGTCGGCCGGTGCGGCCGCCGCGAATAGAGGCAACGCACACACAAGCGCGACCGCGATGGATCTCAGGTGCATCTCCCTTTCCCTTGCTACCCCGCCCACAATATGCCGCGTCAGCGGCGGCGGTTCAAGCTGATTCTCGAGCTATAGGGAAAGCGAAGATCACGGCTTGACGAAAGTCAATGTCCCGGCCGCCCGGGAGCCGCACGCAAACTCAGCGTTGGCTGTGGAGCGGCGTCTGCTGGCTCGAGAACCAGGCCGCGACGTCTTCCATGTCCTGCTTCGAGAGCTGCTCGGCGAAGCCCTTCATGATCGGGTTCGACCGCTTGCCGCTCTTGTAGTCTGACAGCGCCTTGACGAGGTAATCCGGGTATTGGCCGGCGAGGATCGGCTGGTCCGGCGCTACCGGCTTGTTGCCCTCGGGGCCGTGGCAGGCGCCGCATACCTGCGCGGCCTTCGCCTTGCCGGCGTCGGCGTTTCCGCCGGCGAGCGCCGCACCGGAAAGGAGCGCAAGGAGCACGAAGACGGGGAGCCTCATTTGGCGGGCGCTCCGTAATAGGCGGCGAGCTTCTCGATATCGTCGTCGGACATGCTGGCGGCGATGCCCTGCATCGAGGGATGCGAGCGCTGGCCGGCGCGATACGCCCTGAGCGCCGAGGCGATGTACCCCGGCTGCTGGCCGGCGATCTTGGGCACGTGGTACACGCTCGGGAAGGCGGTCTTGTACCCCGGGATCCCGTGGCAGCCGATGCATTGGGCATGCAGGCGCTCCACTTTCGCCGAGCCGGCGTGCGCATCGTGATGCTGGGCGAATGCCGGAGCGGTGAAAAGTGCGGCGAAGAGAACGATCGAGCAGCGGAGCATCAGCCTTCTTATGAGTGAGCCCGTGTCGTCCGGGCGCGGGGAATTCTAGCCAAAGTGGCTGATAGAATCCAATTTCCCCTTTATAAAGAGCGAAATCCGCATCCGATGCGCTTCAACGGCTCGGCTTCGTACGTCTCCACCGAGGACCTCACCCTGGCGGTCAACGCGGCGATCGCGCTCCAGCGCCCGCTGCTCGTGAAGGGCGAGCCCGGCACCGGGAAGACGATGCTCGCCGTCGAGGTCGCCCGCTCGCTCGGCGTGCCGCTCCTCGAGTGGCACATCAAGTCGACCACCAAGGCGCAGCAGGGCCTGTACGAATACGACGCGGTGAGCCGGCTCCGCGACTCGCAGCTCGGCGACGAGCGCGTGCACGACATCCATAACTACATCGTCAAGGGCATGCTCTGGCAGGCCTTCACGCAGGACAAGCCCTGCGTGCTCCTCATCGACGAGGTCGACAAGGCCGACATCGAGTTCCCGAACGACCTCCTGCGCGAGCTCGACCGCATGGAGTTCTACGTCTACGAGACGCGCGAGCTGGTGAAGGCGAAGCACCGGCCGATCGTCTTCATCACCTCCAACAACGAGAAGGAGCTTCCCGACGCGTTCCTGCGCCGCTGCTTCTTCCACTACATCCGCTTTCCCGACAAGGAAACGATGGAGAAGATCGTCGGCGTGCATTTCCCGCAGCTGAAGAAATCGCTCCTGCGCGAGGCGATGGAGGTGTTCTTCGAGGTGCGCGAGGTGCCGGGACTGAAGAAGAAGCCCTCCACTTCCGAGCTACTCGACTGGCTGAAGCTCCTCCTTGCCGAAGACATTCCGCCGGAAGCGCTGCGCTCGAACGATCGCAAGACCATCATCCCGCCGCTCCACGGCGCGCTCCTCAAGAACGAGCAGGACGTACACCTGTTCGAGCGCCTCGTCTTCATGACTCGCGCCCAGCGCTCGACATGACTCGGGCGAAGGGCGCGTAAGCGATTCGCTAGGGCCGCACCGCGGGCGTCTCGAGCTTCATTCCACTGGCGCGGCTCATCAGGTAGTACTCGAGCGCGACGAGCTCCTCCGAGCCGTACGCGTACGGCTCGGCGCGAAGGCCCGACATGCAGTTGCGCAGCCGTCGCTGCAGCGAGCCCATGCCCTGCCATTCGAGGCGGTAGATCGGGTAGCCGGTCGGATGCGCCTGCGGAATCACGCTTCCGCCGAGCTTTTGCCCCGCCCGCTCGTCGTGGCATTGCGCGCAGGAGAGGTTGATCTGCCCCTCCCGGCGGGAGTAGAGCTTCTTCCCTTCCTCCAGCCACTTCGCGTCCCGCGACACCGTGATGGGCATTCCGCGCGACTCGTTGGCGATGAAGGCCGTCATCGCGAGGAGCTCCTTGCTTTCGTAGGGCCAGGGGCCGGCCTTGCGGCAGGCGTTGATGCGCTGCTCGAGGTTCAGGAGCCTGCCGTCCTTCACCGCCGGGTAGCGCGCCGCGACACCCTTCATGGTTGCGGCCGCATGGCAGGCGCCGCAGCCCTCGGATTTCCACAGCGCCTCGCCGTCCTGCACGGCGAACATGCCCGGGTTGGCGAAGTCGTCGTCCTGCATCGCGCGCAGCGGCGGCGTCATGAATTCGTAGCCCGATTTGCGCTCCTGCGCGGCGCCGTCGGCCGCCAGGCACCCGAGGAGGACGAGGAGAAGAACCCTCACACGACGGTGATCGACGCCGAGTCCGCGGCCGAGAAGCCGTTGTCGCCGCTCCACTCGAAGCGCAGCGTGCCGGACTCCGTCGCGAGGGTCGTGAACTCGATGAGCGGGTTCGCCGCGGTCGCGGGAAAGAGATCGGCCCGGAACACCTCCACGCCGTTGTAGGTGCAGCGGAACGCCGTGATGATGTCGCGCGGGATGGAGGCGCCGCGCTCGTTGTTGCGGAAGCCGGTCTCCATCTGGTGCGCGGCGATGGCCCGGATGCGAACGAGCTCGCCCTTCTTCGCCTCGGTCGGCATTTGCACGCGGGTGCGGGCCACTAGATCGCCTCCGTGCACGCGGCGAGCGTCACGACCACGTCGGCGCTTCCGGACCAGTAGGAGCCGTCGCTCATGCGCGCGATCGCGACGACCTTTTGCGAATCGGCGAGGCGGATTCGCGTCGTCACCGCGGCGAGGCCCGCGCGCGGGCCCAGGTGGAAGGTGACCACGTTCGGCTGCGGGTTCTTCTCGTTGAAAACGTGGATCGCGGTAACGTGGTCCTGCGCGGTCATGGGGCTTTCTACGGCGACGGTCATCGGCACGGTATTCCCGTTCTCGACGAGCTGCGGCAGGTCGAGCGTGACCTTGCCGGGATTCACCCGCACGTCGCCGATCGCCTTGCGGATCGCCTCGCGCTGTTCCTTGGCGAAGTACTGGCCGCTGGTCTGGCCTTCCGCCAGCTTGTAAGGCGAAACCTCGTTGTCGTTGTAGTCGTAATAGTAGTCGAGCACCTGCTGCTCGGTGTCGCCGATCACCGC
>JAFAGU010000180.1 GCA_019237595.1 Betaproteobacteria bacterium
GCCGGAAGTCAGACGCTCTGGCAGCAGAGCACGCCCTTCTCGTCGCCGCCCTGCACGCGCTTCCACATGTGCGTGGCGTTGTCGAGCACGGCGAAAACCGCGCCGTCGAACGAAGCGACGCCGTTCACGCAGCCGAAGCGCCGGAACGTTCCTGCGACGAGCCGGCAGTGCGTGCCTTCCACGAAGGAGATTCGCATCTCCGACTCGCACCACACTTCCGAGAAGGTCTGCTGCTCGACGTGCCAGAGGCCGTGGTCGTTCTCGGCGATCACGTCGCCGCCGGCGCTCGAGCGGATCTGCGAGCCCTCGAGGCAAAATGCATCCATCGGGCCGACCATCATCGGCTCGACGCTGGCGCGGGGGCGTCCGAAATGTAGTGCGAAGCTCATGGGCACGTTCCCAATCTGCGCGGCGCATTTGGTATCGTCAAGCCGTGGACCGGCGGCTCTTTGTAGCAGTATCGGCGACACTGCTGGCGCTCTCGTCAGGAGCGCTTGCTGCCGGCTATCCCGAGAAGCCGATCCGCTTCGTCGTGCCTTCCGCGCCGGGCGGCTCCGTGGACGTGCTGATGCGCATCCTCCTGCAGCAGATGTCGGCGCAGATGGGCCAGCCCTTCGTGGTCGAGAACAAGCCCGGCGCCTCGTTCGTTCCCGGGACGATGGACGTCGTGAGGGCGGCGCCCGACGGCTACACGCTGGGCTACGGCAACATCGTCTCGCTCGCGGTGAACCGCACGCTGCTGCCGAAGCTTCCCTACGACGTCGAGCGCGACCTCACGCTCGTCTCGAACTGCGTGCTCGGCTTCAACATGCTCGTCGTCAACAACGAGCTGCCGGTGAAGAGCGTGCGCGAGCTCATCGCCTACGCGAAGCAGAATCCCGGCAAGCTCACGAACGGTTCCTCGGGCAACGGCACGACCGGCCACCTCGGCGGCGAGCTCTTCAAGTTCATGACCGGCACCGACATCGTCCACGTCCCGTACAAGGGGAGCCCGCAGGCCATCAACGACCTGATGGCCGGCAACATCCAGGTGATGTTTGACAACTCCTCCTCGATCAGCCCGCATGTGAAGGCCGGCCGCGTGCGAGGGCTCGGCGTCTCCTCGCCGCAGCGCTCGCCGATCTTTCCCGACGTGCCCGCGATCGCCGAGACCGTGCCCGGCTACGAGACCAACACCTGGGGCGGCATCATCGCGCCAGCGAAACTACCGCTTTCCATCTTGAACCGACTCTCTGACGAAATTCGAAGGGCCCTGCACTCTGAACCGGTCCGGGAGAGGTACAAGCAGCTCGATACCGAGCCCGACGGCCGCGGGCCGGAGGCCTTCCTCGCGCTCGTGAGGAGCGAGACGCCGAAGTGGGGCGAGGTCATCCGCCGCTCCGGCGCGAAGATCGACTAGCCGGCTAGCATCGACCGGGCCGCTAGCGGCCGAGGAGCATCGCCTTCGCTTCGCGGGCCCACATCGCGAGCGCCACGACGTCGAGGACGAGCGCGAAGAGGCCGAACATCGCGCGCCCGAAGGTCTCGCTCGCCGGCAGGCCGAACGACGACACGCCGAACGAGATCCCGCCGCTGAAGTGCCGCTCGCCCGGGCCGAACGCGACCCAGTCGAAGGCCACGGCGAACATCGTGACGACGAGCGTGGCGAGGAGGCGCGCGAGCTCAGGGCGCCCCGTCGGGAGCGCGAGGAGCGCGCCGCCGAAGACGAAGATCAGGCCCGCCGGCACGCCGACGAAGCTCTCGGAAAGGAGCGGTTGCGGCGCGCCCAGCACCTGGTGCAGCGCCGTGCCGGCAGTGAAGAGCCCGATCGCGGCGCAGAACGCGCCCCAGGCGAGCCGGCCGGCGGGCGAGAGCTCGCCCGGGTTCGGCGCCGGCTTCTCGTGCTTCGCCAGCCAGCGGGCGACCGGAAGGAGGACGGCGCAGGCGAGCGCCGCGATGAGCGTGATCTCGATGTTGCTCCGCAGCCGCGGGCTCGCGCTGCCCTCGATCAGCGTCACCGCGAAAGCGAAGGCCGCGCACAGGCCCGCGAAGAGGCCGAGCAGGCCCAGGATGCCGGAGGCGGTGGTTCCGGTCGCGGCGGGTTTTTCGGGCTCGGGCATGGAAGCTTCCATTGTGGCGCGGTGTTAGCATTTCCGTCACCGCAAAGGGGGAGCATCCATGAAGAAGGTCACGATCGCCGCGCTCGCCGCGGCACTATCGGCTTCCGCGGCGCAGGCCGCCGACCTCGAGGCCGGCAAGGTGAAGGCCATGCAGGTCTGCGGCGCCTGCCATGGCGTGAACGGCGTGAGCGTGGGGGACAACATCCCCAACCTCGCCGCGCAGCGGCCGGCGTACATCGAGAATCAGCTCAAGGCCTTCAAGGAAGGCTTGCGAAAAGCGGGTAGCCCAACTTCCCCGGTGGCGACCATGGCCGCCATCGCCACGCAACTCTCGAACGAGGACATTGCGAATGTAGCGGCCTTCTATGCTTCGCTGCCGGGCGCAGAGAAGGGCGGCGCCAAGTCCGCGCAGTTCCCCAACGTCGCGAAGACGCACGTCGCCTTCCCCGAGGACTACAAGAAGACCTTCGTCCGCTACCACACCATCAACTTTCCCGCGACGAAGCAGGTGCGCCACTACTACGCGAACCCGGCGACTATCGCCGCCGCGAAAGCAGGCAAGCCCATGCCCGACGGCGCGTTCATCCTCACGGAGGTCTACAGCGCGAAGCTGGAGAACGGCAACCCGGTGCTCGGCCCGGACGGCTTCTACGTCGTCGACAAGCCGCTGCTCTACACAGCGATGGCGACCGGCGCCGGCTGGGGAAGCGAGATCCCGGACATGCTCAGGAACGGGGATTGGAACTACGCGGTCTTTTCGCTCGACAAGCAGCACCGCCCGATCAACCAGGCCGAGTGCCTCGGCTGCCACAAGCCGCTCGAGGGCGCGAGCTACCTCTTCACCCTCAAGCAGCTCGCCTCGCAGAAGTAGCGCGGCGGCGAACCGCGGCTAGGCCCGCCGCACCATCGCCGGAACGAGATCCTTGATGGTCGGCGCGCCGACCTGCTGCATCGCCACGTAGAGCTCGGTGCGCAGGATCTCGAGCACGCGCTCGACGCCCGGCGTGCCGAAGGCGCCGAGGCCCCAGACGTAGGGGCGACCCACGCACACTCCTTGTGCGCCCATCGCGAGCGCCTTCACGATGTCGACGCCGCGGCGGAAGCCCGAATCGACGAGCACCGGCACGCGGCCGTTCACCGCCTCGAGGATCTCGGGCAGCGCGTCGATCGTCGAGCGGCCGCTGTCCTCGCTGCGCCCGCCGTGGTTCGACACGATGATGCCGTCGAGGCCGTTCTGCACCGCAAGCCGCGCGTCCTCGTGCGCGAGGATGCCCTTCACGAGGATCTTCATTTTCGTCGTGTCGCGCAGGCGCTTGAAGAAGTCCCAGGTCATGTTGGAAGAGAGCCCGTGGGTGAGGCCGCTCACGTCCACGCCGTCGTACATCGAGCGCCGCCTCTGGTTCGCCGCGAAAGACGATCGATCATGGCAGCCGGAGCATTCGCGCGTGTCCGTGCGCGCGAGGCGGAGCTGCGTGTCCTGGTTGCGGCCGCCGAGCCGGTCGACCGTCACGGCGACCGCGGGGCAGCCGGCTTTCTCGGCGCGCGTCACGAAGGCCTTGGCCACCTCCCACTTGTTGGTCGCGTAGAGCTGGTACCAGACCGGCGCGCCCCGCGCTGCGGTCACGTCCTCCACGCTGCTCGTCGTCACCGTCGAGAGGATCTGCAGATGGCCGCCGGGCTTCGCGCCGCGCGCGACGCCGACTTCGCCGTCGGGATGGAACGCCTTCTGGCCGCCGATCGGCGCGAGGATGATCGGCGTGGGATAGCGCACGCCGAGGATCTCGGTGCTCATGTCGACCTTGCTCACATCGACGAGCCGTCGCGGGCGGAGCTGGAACTTCTGGAAGCCCTCGCGGTTCGCGCGCAGCGTCACGTCGTCGTCCACGCCGGCCGCCATGTAGCCGAAGTGCGCGGGCGGGATATTCCTGCGCGCCACGGGCTCGAACTCGAAGACGTTGATCGCCTCCTTCGGGTCCTTGATGAGGTGGTTCGGATCGTGCGGCCACCACATAAGCGGATCGGGTTGGCGATCGCGCGGCGAGAAGCTCTGCGCGAGCGCGAGGCCTGCGGGCGTGGCGAAAAGCGGGCTGCCGGCCAGGAACTGCATGAAGCGGCGCCGGCTGGCGGACGGATCGACGGGCATGACGGCCTCCTCCCCAGAAGGTGGTCTGCCGGGACAGTGTACGCTTGAAGGATGGCCTACGACCTCGTTATTCGAAACGCCACCATCGTCGACGGCACCGGCGCACCGAGATTTGAAGCAGATCTGGGTGTCAGCAACGCAAAGCTTTCACGCATAGGGTCCATAACAGAGAAAGGCAAAAGCGAGATCGATGCCAAAGGCAAGATCGCGGCGCCCGGGTTCATCGACGCGCATACGCACGACGACCGGCTGATGCTCTCGGCGCCCGAGATGGCGCCCAAGGTGAGCCAGGGCGTCACCACCGTCGTGGCGGGCAACTGCGGCGTCTCCCTCGCCCCGACCCCGCGCGGCATGAAAAAGCCCGTCATGCCGCCGATGGATTTGATGGATCCGGACGGAAGCGCTTTTCGGTTTCCTACTTTTCGCTCTTACGTTGAGGAATTAGGCAAAAAACCCGCGGCCACCAACTGCGCCTTGCTCGTGGGCCACACGATGCTGCGCGCGCAGACGATGGAGGACGTGGAGAAGCCGGCAAACGCGAAGGAGATCGCCGCGATGCGCGCGCTGGTGGAGGAAGC
>JAFAGU010000275.1 GCA_019237595.1 Betaproteobacteria bacterium
ACGCGCCAGGCAAAAGGCGCCGCCACGGGCGTGACGCTGGCCGAGGTGAGCGCTCGCGACCTCGCCCGCATCCCGACCGGCCTCGCCGAGCTCGACCGGGCGCTCGGCGGCGGGCTCGTCGCCGGGCAGGTGGCGCTCCTCGGCGGCGATCCCGGAATCGGCAAGTCCACTTTGCTCCTGCAGGCGGTTTGCTCTTCCGGCCTCTCGGATGGTTCCTTATATGTGACGGGCGAAGAATCCGCGGACCAGGTCGCGGGCAGGGCGAAGCGCCTGGAGCTCGAAGTCGGCGAAGTGCGCCTGCTCGCCGAGACGCAGCTCGAGCGGATCCTCGGGGCGCTCGAGGCGGCGCGTCCCAAGGTGGCCGTGGTGGATTCCATTCAGACGGTGTGGTCGGAGGCGCTCCAGTCGGCGCCGGGCTCGGTCGCGCAGGTGCGCGAGTGCGCCGCGCAACTCACGCGGTACGCGAAGCATGCCGGCACGGCGCTCCTCCTGATCGGGCACGTCACTAAGGAAGGCGCCATCGCGGGGCCGCGCGTGCTGGAGCACATCGTCGACACGGTGCTCTACTTCGAGGGCGATCCGAACTCCAGCTTCCGCCTCGTGCGCGCGGTGAAAAACCGCTTCGGCGCCGTCAACGAGCTCGGCGTTTTCGCGATGACCGAAAAAGGCCTGAAGGGCGTCGCGAATCCCTCGCGCCTTTTCCTCAGCCAGCACGGCAAGCCCGTCCCCGGATCGTGCGTGCTGGCGACGCTCGAAGGCACGCGCCCGCTCCTCGTGGAGATCCAGGCGCTCGTGGACTCCGCACATTCGCCCAACCCGCGCCGGCTCTCCGTGGGCCTCGAGCAGAACCGCCTGGCCATGCTTCTCGCAGTGCTGCATCGCCATGCGGGCATCGCCACGTGGGAGCAGGACGTTTTCGTCAACGCCGTGGGCGGCGTGCGCATTGCCGAGCCGGCAGCGGACCTCGCCGTCACGCTTGCCATCGTCTCCTCGCTCGCCGATCGGCCGATTCCGGAGAAGATCGCGGTCTTCGGCGAGATCGGGCTCGCCGGCGAGGTGCGTCCGGCCCCGCGCGGCCAGGAACGCCTGCGCGAGGCGACGAAGCTCGGCTTCGAGAAAGCGATCATTCCCGCGGCGAACCAGCCGAAGGCGAGGATCGCGGGTCTCGAGGTTTTGGCGGTGGAGCGGATCGATCAGGCGGTCGCCGCGCTGAGAAATCTTTGATCCGCTAGCCGAGCGCGGCGCGCGCGGCGCGGACGCCGCTTCGCACGGCGGCTTCCAGCGTGGGCGGGTATTCGGGGTCGGTGTAGTCGCCGGCGAGGATGACGCCGGGAAAGGCGAGCCGCACGCCCTTCGCTGCCGGAGTGCAGGCAACCGTCGCTCGCTTCTCGGCGATGACGAGGGACCAGTCGGGTCGCGGCAGGCCGGGAATCCAGCGCGCGAGCTCATCATGGCAGCGACCCGCGAGCTCTTCGTGGCCGAGCTGCTGGTGATCGCCTTGGGCGCTGATCACGCACGCCAGGCGGCCGTTTTCGCCATTGAGCGCTCCGCGGTCGAACACCCATTGCACGAGCCCATCGGCCAATCCCATCATCGGGAAGTGAAGGCGCATGCTCGCCGGGTACTGGAGGTAGCAGGTGTAGATCGGCTGGTAATGGAACTCGGGCGCCGGAAGGAGCGCTTTCAGCTGGTGCGGCCCCACGGCGACGATCACGGAGGCGAACTCCTTCTTCAGCTCGTCCACATCCTTCACGGGAGTCCTGTAGAGAATACGCCCGCCATGGGCTTCGACGAATCGGGCCGCCGGTTCGGGGAAGAGTCCCGAGAGATCGATGCGAGGAAGCAGCAAGTCGCTCGCGCCTCGGCCGCCAAAGAGGGCATCGCGGAGCACGACCAGGAACGCCTGGGCCGAGGCCTCGCTTGCCGATGTGTTGAGCGCCGACACGCAGAGCGGTCGCCAGACGTAGTGCGCGATGGCGCCGCCTTGCTCGAACCTCTCCAGGAGATCTTCCACCGAAACGTCTTCGTCGAGCTCGAAGCCCGCGCGCTTCATCGCCGACATGAAGCGCAATGCGCCCAGGCGCTCCGAGAGCGGGATACGGCCCGCGAAGAGGAGCGCGCCAGCGACGCCGAGCAAGCCGGCACGCATGCGGAAGCCGTCGAAGTACCGCAAGTCGAGCGGCATGCGCAGCAGCGCATGGTCGGATACTCCGACAGTGCGCATCAGGCGCAGGAGCTCGCCGTAGGCGCCGATGAGGATGTGCTGGCCGTTGTCGAGCTCGCGGCCTTGCGCGGACACGCGGCGCGCCCGCCCGCCCGGCACGGCCAGCGCCTCGAAAACGGTCACCGGCACGCCGCGTCCTGCGAGCTCCACGGCGGCCGCCATTCCCGCGTAGCCGGCGCCGACCACCGCGACCGGGGGCATCGCTATGCGCCCACCCAGGTCTTCCAGGCGATCCAGAGCTTGCGAAGCGGAGTGAGCGAAGTGCGGCGCGAGAGGACGCGAAAGCCGTCGCGCTCGATCTCATCGAGGAGGACGCGGTAGATGGCCGCCATGATGAGGCCCGCACGCTGCGCCTTGCGGTCTTCCGGCGGCAGCGCCGCGAATGCGCGAGCGTAGTAGTCCTTGGCTCGTTCGGCCTCGAACGAGACGAGATTCGTGAACGCCTCCGTTTCATTGCCCTTGAGGATGTCCGCCGCAGGCACGCCGAAGCGCTTGAGGTCCTCCATCGGCAAATAGATGCGGTTCTTCCGCGCGTCTTCGCCGACGTCGCGCACGATGTTGGTGAGCTGGAAGGCGATGCCGAGCTTCTCCGCGTATTCGAGCGTGCGCGGATTCCCGTAGCCGAAGATGCCGGCGGCGAGCACGCCCACCACGCCGGCGACGCGATGGCAGTAGCGCTCGAGCGCCGGCCAGTCGAGATAGCGCGTCTGCGTGAGGTCCATCTCCATGCCGTCGATGATGAGGAGCAGGTTTTCCTTCCCGAGCGAGAAGGCCTGGAGGTGCGGGAAGAGGGCGCGGCTGACCGGATGCTGCGGATTGCCGGCATAAAGATTCTCGACTTCGCGGCGCCACCAGGCGAGCTTCGTCGCCGCCACCTGGGGCTCGAGCGACTCGTCGACGATGTCGTCGACCTCGCGGCAAAAGGCGTAGAGCGCCGTGATCGCGCGGCGCCGCTCGCGCGGCAGGAATAGGAACGAGTAGTAGAAGCTCGAGCCGCTGGCCGCCGCCTTTTCCTGGCAGTACTCGTCCGGCGTCATGCCGCGCGCGCGAGCACGAGCGGCCAGTCGAACGCGCCGAGGACCGGCCGCCTGCGGAAGACGTCGTAGCCGGCGCGCTCGATCTTCTCGAGGATGCGAAGCCCGCCCTGGACGGTGGCGCGGATCTCGAGGCCGATGCGCCCGGGAAGCTCGCGCCCGAGCTCGGCGCCGGAAAGCATCAGCTCTCTCGTTCGTTGAACTTGAAAACCAAGCAGGGCCTTCCAGGCGGCGTCGCAGGTCTTCTCGATCAGGTGCAGCTCGCCGACACCGAAGCGGCGCATTTCGTCCTGCGGCAGGTAGACGCGGTTGTCGTTCGTGTAGTCGACGTCCACGTCCTGCCAGAAGTTGATGAGCTGCAGCGCGGTGCAGATCGCGTCGGAGGCCGCAAAATCTCGCTCAGCCGTTCGTTTGAAAAGATGCAGGAGCAGCCGGCCCACCGGATTCGCAGAGCGCCGGCAGTAATGGAGGAGCTCGTCGTAGCTCGCGTAGCGTTTTTTCGTCACGTCCTGCGTAAACGCATCGAGCAGGTCCTCGAAGAGGTGTAGCGGCAGGCCGTGCGCGCGCACGGCGCGCTCGAGCTCCCGAAAGACCGGATCTTCTGGCGTGCGCCCGGCTGCAATTGTTACAAGCTCCGCCCGATACGCTGCGAGCTTTCCGAGCCGAACCTGCGACGGATCGTCGCCTTCGTCGGCGAAATCGTCGGCGTTGCGGGCGAAGCGATAGATGGCTTCAACCGGGCGGCGCAGCGCCGCCGGCAGCAGCAGCGAGGCCACCGGGAAGTTCTCGTAATGTGCGACCCCCACGCGAAGGTATAATACGTTGTTTTTGCCCGTTTTTTCGCGCGAGCGTGGCGGAATTGGTAGACGCAGTGGATTTAGGTTCCACCGGGCAACCGTGGGGGTTCGAGTCCCTCCGCTCGCACCATCGCGCGTAACGGCGAGAGCTTAAACAGAAGAGAAAGGAAGATGGCGGAAAACGTGGAGACCCTGGGAACGCTGGAGCGGCGCGTGTCGATGCGCGTGACGCTGAAGGAAGTCGACGAGCAGGTGGAGGAGCGCCTGAAGAAATTGGCGCGCGAAGCGCGCATGCCGGGCTTCCGCCCGGGCAAGGTGCCGATGAAGTTCGTGCAGCAGACCTACGGCGACCAGGTCCGCTCCGAAGTGCTCGGCGACGCCGTGCAGAAAGCCTTCACGCAAGCGGTGAAGGACGCGAACCTGAGGGTCGCGGGCTATCCGAAGATCGAGCGGAAGGAAGAAGCCTCCGGCGCCGGGTCGCTCGAGTTCAGCGCGACGTTCGAGGTGTATCCCGAGGTGAAGATCGGCGACCTGTCGGGCGCGAGCATCGAGCGTCCGCAGGTCGAGGTCGGCGACGCGGAAGTGGAGAAGACGATCGAGATCCTGCGCCGCCAGCGCGCGCGGCCGATCGAGGCGAGCCGCCCGGCGAAGGATGGCGACCGGCTCACGGTGGATTTCCGCGGCACGATCGGCGGCGAGCCCTTCGAGGGCGGCACGGCCACCGGCTTCGCGTTCATCCTGGGCGAAGGCAAGATGCTTCCGGAGTTCGAGGCCGCGGCGCGCGGCATGTCGCCGGGCGAGAAGAAGACCTTCGATCTCAAATTTCCCGACGACTACCACGGCAAGAACGTCGCGGGGAAGCAGGCTTCCTTCGAGATTTCCCTCCACAAAGTGGAAGAGCCCCAGCTTCCCGCGCTCGACGCGGAGTTTGCAAGATCGCTCGGCGTCGCGGACGGCGACGTGGCGAAGATGCGCACGGAAGTGCGCGGAAACGTCGAGCGCGAGGTGAAAAAGCGCGTCGACGCCAGGGTGAAGGCGCAGGCGCTGCAGGCGCTCCAGGACAGCACGCCCCTCGAGCTGCCGAAGGCGCTCATCGAGATGGAGTCGCAGGAGCTCGCGCAGCGCGCGGCCGGGGACCTGCAGGCGAGGGGCCTCAAGCCCGAGCAGATGCGCCTCGAGCCCAAGATGTTCGAGGAGAGCGCCAAGCGGCGGGTCGCGCTCGGTCTGCTGATTGCTGAGCTCGCCCGCGTGGAAAATTTGCAACCGAAGCCCGCCGAGGTGCGCGCGCTCGTGGAGCAGGAAGCGCAGACCTACGAGAGCCCCGCCGAGGTAGTAAAATGGTTCTATATGCAACCGCAACGGTTGTCGGAAATGGAAAGCCTGGCGCTGGAAAGCAACGTCGTGAAATGGGTCCTGTCGAAGGCGAAGGTCGTCGACAAGCCCACGCCCTTCGACGAACTCATGGAAACCAAAGCGTGAACTGGGAAAACCCGAACGTGGATCCGCGGGCCCTGGGGCTGATCCCCATGGTCATCGAGCAGTCGGGGCGCGGCGAGCGCGCCTACGACATTTATTCGCGGCTGTTGAAGGAAAGGGTCGTCTTCCTCGTCGGCCCGGTGACGGAAGTGACCGCGAACCTGATCGTGGCGCAGCTGCTCTTCCTGGAGTCGGAGAATCCCGACAAGGACATCTACTTCTACATCAACTCGCCGGGCGGCTCGGTTTCGGCGGGACTCGCGATCTACGACACCATGCAGTTCATCAAGCCCGACGTGTCGACGCTGTGCGTCGGCCAGGCGGCGAGCATGGGCGCTTTCCTGCTCGCGTCGGGCGACAAGGACAAGCGCTATTGCCTGCCGAACTCGCGCGTCATGATCCACCAGCCCATGGGCGGCTTCCAGGGGCAGGCGACCGACATCGAGATCCACGCGAAGGAAATCCTCTACCTGCGCGGGCGGCTGAACGAGCTGCTCGCCAAGCACACCGGCAAGCCCATCGAGACGATCGCGCGCGACACCGAGCGCGACTTTTTCATGGGGGCCGAAGACGCGGTAAAGTATGGCATCGCGGACCGGGTGCTGGTCAGCAGGGAAAACACGTAAGGGGCGGGGAGAACACCTAACGACATGTCGGAAAAGAGTTCCTCGGGCGAGAAGCTCCTTTACTGCTCGTTCTGCGGCAAGAGCCAGCACGAGGTCAGGAAGCTCATCGCGGGCCCGTCGGTCTTCATCTGCGACGAATGCATCGAGCTCTGCAACGACATCATCCGCGAGGAAACCGCCTCCGATAAGGGCGGCAAGGGCGCGAAGTCCGACCTGCCGACCCCGCGCGAGATCCGCGGCATCCTCGACCAGTACGTGATCGGGCAGGACCAGGCGAAGAAGATCCTTTCGGTCGCCGTCTACAACCACTACAAGCGGCTCAAGCACCTCTCAAAGAACGACGAGGTCGAGCTCGCCAAGTCGAACATCCTGCTGATCGGGCCGACGGGCTCCGGCAAGACGCTGCTCGCCCAGACGCTCGCGCGGCTTCTGAACGTGCCGTTCGTGATTGCCGACGCGACCACGCTCACCGAAGCGGGCTATGTCGGCGAGGACGTCGAGAACATCATCCAGAAGCTGCTCCAGAACTGCGACTACGACGTCGACAAGGCGAAGCGCGGCATCGTCTACATCGACGAGATCGACAAGATCTCGCGCAAGTCGGACAACCCGTCCATCACGCGCGATGTCTCGGGCGAAGGCGTGCAGCAGGCCCTGCTCAAACTGGTGGAAGGGACGATTGCGTCCGTACCTCCGCAGGGCGGCCGCAAGCACCCGAACCAGGACTTCGTCCAGGTCGACACGACCAACATCCTCTTCATCTGCGGCGGCGCCTTCGACGGCCTCGAGAAGATCGTGCGCAATCGCACGGAGAAGACGGGAATCGGCTTCGGCGCCGAGGTGAGGAGCCCGAAGAACTCCAAGGCGACCTACGACCTCCTCAAGAACGTCGAGCCCGAAGACCTCATCAAGTACGGGCTCATTCCGGAGTTCGTCGGCCGGCTGCCCGTGGTTGCGACGCTGGAAGAGCTCGACGAGCACGCGCTCATCCAGATCCTGACCGAGCCGAAGAACGCGCTCATCAAGCAGTACCAGCGCCTCTTCCACATGGAAGGCGTGGAGCTCGAGGTCCGCACGCCGGCGCTCGGCGCCGTCGCGAAGAAGGCGCTCGCGCGCAAGACGGGTGCGCGCGGCCTGCGCTCGATCCTTGAAACCGTGCTCCTCGACACCATGTACGAGCTGCCGACGCTCGAAAACGTGAGCAAGGTGGTCGTCGACGAGCAGATGATCTCCGCCGACGGAAAGCCCCTGCTGATCTACTCCGACCAGCACAAGGTGGCCGGGAGTTCCGCGTAGCATTTCGCGCCGTTCGCCGCTGCGCGTAACAATTCGTTTCGTCGCTTTTTCCGCATTGCAGTACGCGGGCCATCCGTGTACGCTGTGCTCGTCCATTTCCGCGCCTCGCAAGCGCACCTAAAGGTCCATTAATGCCCCAAGAATCCGTCCAGTACCCGCTTCTTCCGCTACGGGACGTGGTCGTGTTCCCCCACATGGTGATCCCGCTCTTCGTGGGGCGGCCCAAGTCCATCAAGGCGATGGAAACGGCGATGGAAGCCGGGAAGTCGATCCTCCTCGTCGCGCAGAAGTCCGCGGCGAAGGACGACCCGGGCCCGGGCGACATGTATTCGATCGGCTGCGTCTCGAACATCCTCCAGATGCTCAAGCTGCCCGACGGCACCGTGAAGGTGCTGGTGGAGGGTGGCACGCGCGCTCGCATCAAGGAGATCGTGGACGTGCGCACGCACTGGATCGCTGACGCGGAGCCAGTGCCGCTTGAGGGCGCGCCGGCGCCGGAGGTCGAGGCGATGCGCCGGGCCTTGCTCTCGGCGTTCGACCAGTACGTGAAGCTGAACAAGAAGATCCCGCCGGAAATCCTCACTTCCCTGAGCGGAATCGACGAAGCCGGAAGGCTGGCCGACACGGTAGCGGCGCACCTGCCGCTCAAGCTCGAGCAGAAGCAGCAGGTGCTCGAGATGTTCGACGTCAAGTCGCGCCTCGAGCACCTCCTTTCGCAGCTCGAGACCGAGATCGACATCCTCCAGGTCGAGAAGCGCATCCGCGGGCGCGTGAAGCGCCAGATGGAGAAGAGCCAGCGCGAGTACTACCTCAACGAGCAGGTGAAGGCGATCCAGAAGGAGCTCGGCGAGGGCGAGGAGGGCGCGGACCTCGAGGAGATGGAGAAGAAGATCCGCAAGGCGCACATGCACAAGGATGCGCGCAAGAAGGCGGAGTCGGAGCTGAAGAAGCTCAAGCTCATGTCGCCGATGTCGGCGGAAGCGACGGTCGTTCGCAACTACATCGAGACCCTCGTCAACCTGCCGTGGAAGAAGAAGTCGAAGATCTCCAAGGACATCAGCGCGGCGCAGCAGATCCTCGACCAGGACCACTACGGCCTGGAGAAGGTGAAGGAGCGCATCGTCGAGTACCTCGCGGTGCAGACGCGCGTGGACAAGATGAAGGCGCCGATCCTCTGCCTCGTCGGCGCGCCCGGCGTGGGCAAGACCTCGCTCGGCCAGTCCATCGCCAAGGCGACGAACCGCAAGTTCGTCCGCATGTCGCTCGGCGGCGTGCGCGACGAAGCGGAGATCCGCGGCCACCGGCGCACTTATATCGGAGCGCTTCCCGGGCAGATCATCCAGGCGCTACGCCGGACGGGCACCAACGATCCGGTGTTCATGCTGGATG
>JAFAGU010000192.1 GCA_019237595.1 Betaproteobacteria bacterium
AGGTGAAGAAGGTCGTATGGCCGACGCGGAAGGAAACGCTCCAGACGACGGCTGCCGTGTTCGCCTTCGTCGTGGTCATGGCGATTTTCCTGTGGGTCAGCGACAAGACGCTGGAGTGGCTGCTCTACGACGTGATCCTCGGATGGAAGAAGTGAGCGCAATGCCAAGGGAAGCGAGTCCAACTGCTATGGCCAAGAAGTGGTACGTGGTGCACGCCTACTCGGGATTCGAGAAATCCGTCCAGCGCGCCCTCGAGGAGCGCATCCAGCGCGCCGGGATGCAGGACAAGTTCGGCAAGATCCTTGTGCCGGTGGAAGAGGTCGTCGAGATGAAGGGCGGCCAGAAGCACATGTCGGAGCGCAAGTTCTTTCCCGGCTACGTGCTCGTCGAGATGGAGATGGACGACGACACCTGGCATCTCGTGAAGAACACGAACAAGGTGACCGGCTTCGTCGGCGGCACCGCCACGAAGCCCGCGCCGATCGCGGAGAAGGAAGTGGACGCGATCATGCAGCAGATGCGCGAGGGCGTGGAGAAGCCCAAGCCCAAGGTCCTCTTCGAGGTGGGCGAGATGGTGCGCGTGAAGGAAGGCCCGTTCACGGACTTCCAGGGCACCGTCGAGGACGTGAACTACGAGAAAAGCCGCCTGCGGGTGGCGGTCACGATTTTCGGTCGCTCGACCCCGGTCGAACTCGAGTTCGGGCAGGTCGAGAAGGCTTAAGCAGCACTAACAGGGGAGAGCGCGGTAGCCAATCCGGGCTCGCTAGAACCCAAAGGAGAGAAGCATGGCGAAGAAGATCGTCGGACTCATCAAGCTGAACGTGCCGGCGGGCAAGGCGAATCCCTCGCCGCCCATCGGGCCGGCGCTCGGCCAGCGCGGCCTGAACATCATGGAGTTCTGCAAGGCGTTCAACGCCCAGACCCAGAAGGTGGAGCCCGGCCTGCCGCTGCCCGTGGTCATCACGGCGTACGCGGACAAGAGCTTCACGTTCATCATCAAGACGCCGCCCACCACCGTCCTCATCAAGAAGGCGGCCGGGATCGAGTCGGGCAGCGCCCGCCCGCACACCGACAAGGTAGGCAAGATCACGAAGAAGCAGGTCGAGGAGATCGCAAAGACCAAGATGCCGGACCTGAACGCGGCCGACCTCGACGCCGCGATGAAGATCGTCGCCGGTAGCGCCCGCTCGATGGGCGTCATCGTGGAGGGCATGTAAATGGCGCACATCTCGAAGCGCAGGAAGGCTTTCGCGGCGAAGGTCGACCATGCGAAGGCCTACCCCGCCATGGAGGCGATGAAGCTAGTCAAGGAAACGGCCACCGCCAAGTTCGACGAGGCCGTGGATGTGGCGGTGAACCTCGGCATCGACGCCAAGAAGGGCGACCAGACCGTTCGCGGCTCGGTCGTCCTGCCGGCTGGCACGGGGAAGAAGATCCGCGTGGCGGTGTTCGCTGGCGGGGACAAGGCCGCGGCAGCCAAGGCCGCCGGGGCAGATCTCGTCGGCATGGAAGACCTTGCGGAGCAGGTGAAGGGCGGGAAGATCGACTTCGACATGGTGATCGCCGCGCCGGAAGCGATGCGCGTCGTCGGCGCGCTCGGCCAGATCCTCGGGCCGCGCGGCCTCATGCCGAACCCCAAGGTGGGCACCGTGACGCCGGACGTCGCCGGGGCCGTGAAGAACGCCCGAGCCGGCCAGGTCCAATTCCGCGCCGACAAGTCTGGCATCGTCCAATGCACGATCGGCCGCGCTTCGTTCACGCCCGAGCAGCTGCGCGACAACCTCGCGGCGCTGCTCGACGCGCTGAACAAGTCCAAGCCGAGCGCGACGAAAGGGATTTTTTTGAAGAAGGTTTCCGTGTCGAGCACGATGGGCGTCGGGGTCAAGGTGGACCCGGCCACGCTCTCGGCGCAGTAAAGGCTTTGACGTTCGCTGGTGCTGTCAAAGACCGTAGGAGCGCTCGTACAGGCTTAATCGCGCAACGTCCTACGCAGGCGGCGGTTCCTGGAGATTCGGGGTCGCCGGTTTTGAACGCAGGAAAGGAGGTAGACCTTGGGTCTTAGTCTTGAGCAGAAGCAGGCGATGGTCTCGGAAGTCTCGGCCAAGCTCTCGTCTGCGCAGGCGGTCATCGTCGCGGAGTACCGCGGCCTGGACGTCGAGCGCGTGACGCAGCTGCGGTCGAAGGCGAGGAAATCCGGGCTCTACCTGCGGGTGCTGAAGAACACCCTCGCGCGCAGGGCCGTGAAAGGCACGCCGTTCGAGAAGCTGACCGAGCAGATGGTCGGTCCGCTCATGTACGGCATCGCCGCCGATCCGGTCGCGGGCGCGAAGGTGCTCTCCGAGTTCGCCAAGGAGAACGAGCTCTTCGTCATCAAGGCCGGCGCGATGTCGGGCTCCGTGATGTCCGCCAAGGACATCAAGGCGCTCGCGGCGCTGCCCTCGCGCGAGGAGCTCCTGGCGACGCTCGTCGGCACCCTGCAGGCGCCGATCACGAAGCTTGTCCGCACGATGAACGAGGTGCCGGGCAAGTTCGTCCGCACGCTGGCGGCGTACCACGAGGCGAAGGCGAAAGCCGCCGCCTAGCCGCCGCTCACTTTTTCGACAAACAGGAACTTCAGGCAATCAGGAGAAGCAAATGGAACGAGCGCAAATTCTGGATGAAATCTCGAAGATGACGGTCCTCGAGCTCTCGCAGCTCATCAAGG
>JAFAGU010000242.1 GCA_019237595.1 Betaproteobacteria bacterium
GCGCTAGCGCTTCGTCTCGACCTGTTGCAGCTCCTCGTCCTGCGCCTGGGCGGATGTCCGCTCGCGGCGCGGGCGGCCGAGGCGCGGCGCTTCTTCGGCGGCTTGCATGGGCGCCGGCGCCTTGGCGCGATCGGTCTCGATCATGACGAGCCCCGCATCCTCGAGGAGCTTCTTCGCCTCGATGGGGGCGGGCTGCGGCGCGGGTGCCTCCGGCTCGCGATGCGGCGCTTCCGCGCGGCGCGGCTCTTCCTTTACGAGGAAGGCAGGCGGCTCGGAACGATGCGGCTCATCGCGCGGAGGCTCTGCTTCCATGCGCGGCGCCTGCGCTTCGACGTGCGAGGGCGCGTTGACCGGTTCGGCGTGGGTTTCCATTTCACGCTGGGATTCCAGCTCGTGGATCCGGCGCTGCGCTTCGACGACCGCCGGGTCGGCGTGCTGCGGCTCCATTCCGTCGCGGCGCTCGCGATGCCGGTCGCGGCCGCGGTTGCGCCTGCCTCGCCGGTGCTCCTCGCCTTCGCGAGGCGGTTGTCCCTGCTGTCCGGGCTGCTGTGCCTGCGGCGGGCGCGGCTGCTGAGCCTGCTGCGGCGCGC
Source organism: Betaproteobacteria bacterium (assembly GCA_019237595.1). GTDB lineage: Bacteria > Pseudomonadota > Gammaproteobacteria > Burkholderiales > SG8-39 > SCGC-AG-212-J23. Next base: position 591 of record JAFAGU010000242.1, read on the forward strand.
GCTCCTGGCGCGGAGGCCGCTGCTGGCCCTGCTGGTCGGGGCGGCGCTGCTGGCCTTGTCCGTCGCCGCGCGGTTGTCCCGGCTGCTGGCCGTTTCGCCGGCCCTCGAGCCGGCCTTGCTGCTGGCGATCGCCTCCGCGCGGCTCCCCGTCGCGGCGGTGATCCCCTCGGCCGCCCTCGCGCCTGCCGCCGCGCTCGGAGCGATCGCGACCGCGATCGCGCCCGTGGTCGCGGCGCGGCTCCCGGTGGGAAGGCTGCGCTCCAGACTGCGCCTGCGCGGGCTTCTGCGCCGGCACCGCGGGCGCATCGTTCGCGGGAGCCTTGAAGATGCTGAGAATCCTGGAGAGAAAGCCGCTCGCCGCTTCCGCGGCAACCGGGACCACCGGCGCCGGCTGTGCGCGGGCAGGGCGCGGCTCGACCGGCGCGGGAGCCGGGCGAGGCGCTTCGGCGACCACCGGGGCGGGCTGGTCGGGAGTGATGCCCTTGACGACCGGCTGCTGGCGCTCGAGCTTCGCTTCTGCCTCGCCGCCGGGCGCCTTCGGCTCCTCGGGGCGCTCGACGAGCTCGTAGCTCGAGGGCACGTGCTCCATCTCGTTCAGCTCGTCGTGCCGCAGGCGCTGCACCTTGTAGTGCGGCGTCTCGAGGTGCGGGTTCGGCACGAGCACGATGTTGACCTTGAGGCGCGACTCGAGCTTCTGGATCTCGCTCCGCTTCTCGTTGAGGAGGAACGAGGAGACGTCGACCGGGACCTGGGCGTGCACGGCGCCGGTGTTCTCCTTCATCGCCTCTTCCTGGAGGATGCGCAGGACGTGGAGCGCCGTGGACTCGGTGCCGCGGATGAAGCCCGTGCCGCTGCAGCGCGGGCAGCTGATGTGGGCGGTTTCCTCGAGCGAGGGCTGCAGGCGCTGGCGGGAAAGCTCCATCAGGCCGAAGCGCGAGATCTTGCCGATCTGCACGCGCGCGCGGTCGTAGCGGAGCGCCTCGCGAAGCCGGTTCTCGACCTCGCGCTGGTTGCGCTGCGACTCCATGTCGATGAAGTCGATCACGATCAGGCCGCCCAGGTCGCGCAGGCGAAGCTGCCGCGCCACTTCCTCGGCGGCTTCGAGGTTGGTGCGGAACGCGGTCTCCTCGATGTCGCCGCCGCGCGTCGCGCGCGCGGAGTTGACGTCGATGGCGACGAGCGCCTCGGTATGGTCGATGACGATCGCTCCGCCGGAGGGGAGCCCGACCTGGCGCGAATAGGCGCTCTCGATCTGGTGCTCGATCTGGAAGCGGGAGAAGAGCGGCACATCGTCGCGGTAGAGCTTCACCTTGCCGACGTTGCCCGGCATCACCGTGGCCATGAAGGCCTTCGCCTGTTCGAAGATCTCCTCGGTGTCGATGAGGATCTCGCCGATGTCGGGCTGGAAATAGTCCCGGATGGCGCGGATGACGAGGCTCGACTCCAGGTAGATGAGGAAGGGCTTGCCGGACTGGTCGCGCGAGGCGCTTTCCACGGCTTCCCAGAGCTGCATCAGGTAGTTCAAGTCCCAGGTCAGCTCCTCGGCGGAGCGGCCGATCGCCGCCGTGCGCGCGATGACGCTCATGCCCTCCGGGAGCTGCAGCTGGTCGAGCGTGTCGCGCAGCTCGTTGCGGTCCTCGCCCTCGACGCGGCGCGAAACGCCGCCGCCGCGCGGGTTGTTCGGCATGAGGACGAGATAGCGGCCGGCGAGCGAAATGAAGGTGGTGAGCGCGGCGCCCTTGGTGCCGCGCTCGTCCTTCTCGACCTGGACGATCAGGTCCTGGCCTTCGCGCAGCGCGTCCTGAATGCGCGCCCGGCCGACGTCCACGCCGTCCTTGAAGTAGCTGCGGGCGACTTCCTTGAAGGGCAGGAAGCCGTGGCGCTCCTCGCCGTAGTCGACGAACGCCGCCTCGAGGCTCGGCTCGATGCGGGTGATGACGCCCTTATAGATGTTGCTCTTGCGTTGCTCCCTGGATGCAGACTCGATGTCGAGGTCGATGAGCTTCTGGCCATCGACGATCGCGACTCGCAGCTCTTCCTGCTGCGTCGCGTTGAACAGCATGCGCTTCACTTGTTGTTCTCCTGCGCGCGCAGGAGACTGGCTGTCTGGCTAGGAGGGTTCTTCCCGTATGGGGCTCGAAAAGGAAAAGAAAACCGGCTGCGCGCGCTTCTAGTAGGATCGCTACTTCCGGTGAGCGAAATTAACCAGTGCTTCAGGTCCGGCTGTGGCCGAACAGGAGGCGGGTTGCAGACCAGGACGCTTACCGCGCCCGGCTGATCTGTGCCTCGCAACTCGAAGCGACCCCGAGATCATACGGAAAATGAAAGACTTAAGCAAGCCGGGGGTGGCTTGGCTCGAGGTCGGCGAAGAGTCCGCCGAGCAGCGCATCGACAACTTCCTGCTTCGCCGCCTGAAGGGCGTCCCGAAGAGCCACGTCTATCGAGTCCTCCGGAGCGGCGAAGTCCGCGTCAATAGCGGGCGGGTCAAGCCGGAATATCGGCTCCGCGTCGGTGATCGCGTGCGGGTTCCTCCGGTCCGCGTCGCGGCCCCGCAGGCCGCGAAACCGCGTCCGCTCGATCTGCCCGTCGTCCATGAGGATGCCGCGCTTCTCGTCATCGACAAGCCCTCTGGCGTCGCGGTGCACGGAGGAAGCGGGGTGAGCTACGGTGTCATCGAGTCGCTCCGCGCGGAGCGTCCGGAGGCGAAGTTCCTCGAGCTCGCGCACCGGCTCGACCGCGACACGTCCGGCCTTCTCATCGTCTGCAAGAAGCGCAGCGCTCTCGTGGAGCTCCACCGCATGCTGCGCGAAGGCGAGGTGGACAAGCGCTACCTCGCGATCGTGAAGGGGCGCTGGGAGCGAGGCAGCACGGAGCTGCGCGAATCGCTGCACAAGTACGTCACGGCGCAGGGGGAACGGCGCGTCGCCGTGCAAGACAGCGGCCAGGCGGCAGTCACTAAAGTGAAATGCCTCAAGGTGACGGAAGAGTTTTCGCTCCTCGAGCTGCGCCTCCTGACCGGTCGTACGCACCAGATCCGCGTCCATCTCGCGCACGCGGGCCATCCGGTGGTCGGCGACGACAAATACGGCGACTTCGAGCTGAACAAACGCCTCGCGAAGGAGGGCGCGAAGCGGCTCTTCCTGCACGCGGCCACCCTTTCGTTCGTCCACCCCGGGACCCGGGCGACCCTGAAGCTCGCCGCGCCCAAGCCGCGTGACATGACGGATTTCGAGAAGGAGCGGCTGGGGTGACATACCGCCTCGTCGTCTTCGACTGGGACGGCACGCTCATCGACTCGGCCGCCACGATCGTCGAATGCATCCAGGCCGCGGCGCGCGACCTGGGGATCGGCGTCCCGCCGGACGAGCGCGCTCGGCACGTGATCGGCCTGGGATTGCACGACTCGCTGCGCCACGCGGTCCCGGACCTTCTCCCGGAGCGCTATCTCGAGTTCGCCGAGCGCTACCGCCAGCACTTCCGCGCGCGACAGGACCGGATGCCGCTTTTCGCCGGCGTCGCGGAACTACTCGGCGAGCTTTGCGGCGAAAAGACCCTCGCGATCGCCACCGGCAAGAGCCGAAGGGGGCTCGACTACGCGCTCGACTCGGGCAACCTGCGGCATTTCTTCGCCGCCTCGCGCTGCGCCGACGAGACGCATCCCAAGCCGCATCCCGCGATGCTGCTCGAGCTCATGGAAGAGCTCGGGAGGAAGCCGGACGAAACCGTCATGGTGGGCGACACCTCGCACGACATGGAGATGGCGCGCGCCGCGGGCGTGGACGCGCTCGCGGTGAGCTACGGCGCCCATCCGCACGCGAGCCTTGTCGCGTGCCGCCCGAAGGGCTGCGTCTCCACGGTCGAGGAGCTTCGCGCGTGGCTGACCACGAACGGCTGATCTGCCCCTCGGGCGCACTGGTCGAGTCCGGCAAGGGTGTGCGCTTCGAGGTCGAGTATTTCGGCGAGGCCGGTCCTGCTTTCGTCATCCGCAAGAATGGCAAGGCCTACGGCTACCTCAATCGCTGCGCGCACGTCGCGATGGAACTCGACTGGCAGGAAGGCGTATTTTTCGATTCCGACGGACGCGATTTGCTATGCTCGACGCACGGCGCCGCCTACGATCCTGCGAGCGGCCGATGCCTCGGCGGGCCGTGCAACGGCTCGCCGCTCGTCCGGCTGCGGATCCAGGAGCGCGACGGGATGATTTACTTCACGGGGTTCGAGGATGACTGAGAACGACGCAGGCTGGGAGCGCGAAGTCATTACCAGGCTCGCCACGGCCGCGCTCAAGGAGCAGCGGCGCGCGCGGCTGTGGGGCATCTTCTTCAAGCTGCTGACTTTTGCCTACATCACCGTGGTGATCGCGCTCGCGTTCGACTGGAAGGGCGCCGACGGCAGCATGGTCGGCGGCAAGAAGCATACGGCGATGGTGGACCTGAACGGCACGATCGCGGCCGGCGGCGACGCGAGCGCCGAAAAGATCACCAGCGCGCTGCAGGCCGCCTTCAAGGACAAGAACACGCAGGGCGTCATCCTGCGGATCAACAGCCCCGGCGGGAGCCCGGTGCAGGCGCAAACCATCTACGACGAGATGAAGCGCCTGCGCAAGAAGTACCCGGATATCCCGCTCTACGCGGTGGTGGAGGACCTCTGCGCCTCGGGCGGCTACTTCGTGGCGGTCGGCGCCGACCGCATCTACGTGAGCAAGTCGAGCATCGTGGGCTCGATCGGCGTGCTGATGAATGGCTTCGGGTTCACGGGCCTCATGGAAAAGCTCGGCGTCGAGCGCCGGCTGATCACCGCGGGGGAGAACAAGGGGATGCTCGATCCGTTCTCGCCGATGCGCGACAAGGACCGGGAATACGCGCAAAAGCTCGCCGAGGAAATCCACCAGCAGTTCATCGCGGTGGTGCGCGAAGGGCGCGGGCAGCGGCTCAAGGAAAGCGCCGACACCTTCAGCGGGCTCATCTGGAGCGGCGAGAAGAGCATCCAGCTCGGGCTCGCGGACGGCCTGGGCACGCTCGACAGCGTGGCGCGCGACATCATCAAGGCCGAGGACATCGTCGACTACACCGAGAAGGAGAACATCGCCGAGAAGTTCGCCAAGCGCTTCGGCGCGAGCGTCGGCACGGCGATGGCGCAGTTCGTGCTGAAGGCTTCGGGCGGGCTCGTCCGCTAGCCGGCGTAGAGGAGAAAGACCGAAGGCCGCTTGCCGATCGTCGGCCGGATTTTCCGCCAGTCGGCGATCGTCCGGCTCGCGACCGATTCGGTCGGGAGCGTCAAGTCCGTCGCGACGCACAGCTTCGTGGACGCCTTCGCCGCCTCGAGGAGCGAGGCGACCAGCGCGTCGTTCCGATAGGGCGTTTCGATGAAGATCTCGGTTTCCCGCTCGAGCCTCGAACGACGCTCCAGGTCGCGGATCCTCCTCTCCCGCTTGGGCTTTTCGCGCGGAAGGTAGCCGCAGAACGCGAAGCGCTGGCCCTCGAGCCCCGAAGCCATCAGCGCCAGGAAGAGGGAAGAAGGCCCGACGAGCGGGACGACCTTGAACCCCTCGCGGTGCGCCGCCTCGACGAGCGAGGCGCCGGGGTCGGCAATCGCGGGGCAGCCTGCCTCGGAAAGCAGGCCAACGCTCCGGCCGGAGCGCAAGGCGGCAAGCCCATCGGTCGATTTGCCGATCTCGACGATGTTCAGCTCGCGGACCGGCATTCCCAGCTCCGAAAGGAAGGCGCGTGCGGTCTTCGCGTTCTCCACGACGAAATCGCGCAGGCTCACGACAATCGCTATAGCGGCGGGCGCAAGCGCATCCTGGGCGCGTCCGCCGAGCGGCGTCGGGATGGCGTAAAGGATCAAACGACGGGCAGTCCGGCCTTCGCCAGCATTTCTGCGAGGGCGATGAGCGGCAGGCCGATGAGCGAGGTGGGATCCTCGGTCTCGATTCGCTCGATGAGCGCGATGCCGAGGCCTTCGACTTTCGCGCTGCCCGCGCAATCGTAGGGTTTCTCGCGGCGCAGGTACGCTTCGATCGTGCGCTCCTCGAGCGGCCGGAAGGTGACCCGGCACGCGACCACGCGCGACTGGACCTCGTCCGTCTTTGAATCGAGCAGCGCCACGGCGGTGTCGAATCGGGCGGTCTTGCCGCTCAGGGCGCGCAACTGGGCCAGCGCTTTTTCATGGGTACCGGGTTTATCGAACCGCTCCGCGCCGCTGGAGGCGACCTGGTCCGAACCTATGAGGAGGGCATCGGTAAACGCTTCCCGGAGCGAGCGCGCTTTGCCGACGGCCAGGCGCAATGCAGTGGCTTCGGGAGTCTCGTCGCGAAGCGCAGCTTCATCCATGCGAGGCGCGGCGGTTTCGAATGGGATTCCGAGGCGCTCGAGAAGGGCCCGACGATAAGGCGAGGTGGAGGCGAGCACGAGCCGCCGGTGCGGAGCCATGACTTTGTTTTGACGGGACTTTTCCCGCGATGATATCATCCGCATCTTTATGTCGCACCAGCCGGTGATCGACGGCTTCGAGTTCGCGTCGGCCGGCGCGACGCAGGCGGGGCGGTTGCCCGTGAGGGAATTCCCGCGCTTGCGCGACCTGCTCGCCTCGGACGCCGGGGAAGTCGAATACGAGGTTTGCGGCCTGCTCGACGAGCGGGGCCGGCCAGGCTTGCGCCTGGCGGTGCGCGGCACGCTCGAGCTGCGCTGCCGACGCTGCCTCGAGCCGGTGGCGGCGAAGATCGACGAGGACGAGCTGCTCGTCCTCGCCTCCACTCAGGAGGAGATCGACGCCGAACCGGCCGACGCGGAGCTTCCGGACCGCGTGCTCGCGAGCAAGGCGATGGCGCTGCGGGACCTGGTCGAGGACCAGATCATCCTCGCGCTGCCGTACGCGCCTAGGCACGAGGCGTGCGCCGCAGGGGCGGCGCCGCAGGACGAAGGAAAGGTTTTGCCGTTTGCCGGGCTCAAGGGGTTGATGCGCGGCAGGAACTGAACGAAAGGAGCATCGAATGGCAGTCCAGCAGAACAAGAAGTCGGCCTCGCGACGCGGCATGCACCGCTCGCACGACCACCTCGGCACGCCGGCCATCGCCGTCGAGCCGACGAGCGGCGAGACGCACCTGCGCCACCACGTGAGCCCGACCGGGTTCTACCGCGGGAAGAAGGTCGTCAAGACCAAAGGCGAGTAGGCCCGCTGGTCACCGTTGCCGTCGATTGCATGGGGGGCGATCACGGCCCGCGGGTGACGGTCCCGGCGGCGCTCGATTTCCTCGAGCGCCACGGCGACGTGGAGATCGTCCTCGTCGGCATTCCCGACGCCATCTCGCGCGCGCTCGCCGAACGCGGCGCTCGCGCGGGCGCGCGCCTTCGCGTGCACGCGGCGAGCGAGGTCGTCGGCATGGACGAGCCGGTCGCCCAGGCGATGCGCTTCAAGAAGGATTCCTCCATGCGCGTGGCCGTCGACCTCGTGAAGAGAGGCGAGGCGCACGCCTGCGTGAGCGCCGGCAACACGGGCGCGCTCATGGCCATTTCGCGCTTCGTGCTGAAGACAATCCCGGGCATCGACCGCCCGGCCATAGCGACCGTCCTGCCGAACGCGCAGGGCGGCTTCACCTACGTGCTCGACCTCGGCGCGAACGTCGATTGCACCGCCGAGCAGCTGATGCAGTTCGGCCTGATGGGCGCGATGCTCGTGGGCGCGGTCGAGCGTCGCGAGCGCCCGTCGGTCGGCCTGCTGAACATCGGCGTGGAAGACATCAAGGGGAACGAGACGGTCAAGCACGCCGCGGAGCTTCTGCGCTCGAGCGGGCTCAATTTCTACGGGAACGTCGAGGGCGACGACATCTACAAAGGAACCACCGACGTGGTGGTCTGTGACGGTTTCGTCGGCAATTCGGTGCTCAAGGCCTCCGAGGGCCTCGCGAAGATGATCTTCTCGTTCCTGAAGGCCGAGTTCACGCGCAACCCCGCCCGCATGGCGGTGGCGTGGCTGGCGAAGCCCGTGTTCGATGCGCTGCGCGCCCGCATGGATCCGGCTCGCTACAACGGGGCGAGCCTGCTCGGCCTGCGCGGCATCGTGATCAAGAGCCATGGCGGCGCCGACGTCGCGGCCTTCGGCCATGCGCTGGAAAATGCGCTGGAAGAAGTCCTCAACAATGTTCCGGAGCGCATCGCGCAGCGTCTTGCGGCGCTGCCGGGCGCGCCGGCGCCGGCGGCTTCGTGATCTATTCGCGCATCGCCGGGACCGGCAGCTACCTGCCGCCGCGCGTGATGACGAACGACGACTTCGCCAAGCGGCTCGACACGAGCGATGCCTGGATCCGCGAGCGGACCGGAATCGTGCAGCGGCACATCGCCGACGAGGCCCAATGTTCGAGCGATCTCGCGCTCGAAGCGAGCCGCGCGGCGTTGCAGGCGTCGGGCACCCCCGCGCAGGACGTCGACCTCATCGTCGTCGCGACTTCCACGCCGGACTACATTTTCCCGAGCACCGCCTGCCTGCTGCAGGCGAAGCTCGGCGTAAGGGGCTGCGCGGCGTTCGATGTTCAGGCGGTGTGCAGCGGCTTCGTCTACGCGCTTGCGACCGCGGACACATTCCTGAAATCCGGACAATATAGGAAGGCGCTCGTGGTCGGCGCCGAGGTGTTCTCGAGGATCCTGGACTGGGACGACCGCGCCACCTGCGTGCTATTCGGCGACGGCGCGGGCGCCGTCGTGCTCGCGGCGGATTCCAAGCCGGGGATCCATGCGAGCGTGCTGCATGCGGACGGCAGCCAGGTGGGATTGCTCTCCGTGCCGGGGAATGTCTGCAAGGGCCAGATCGTCGGCTCGCCGTTCCTGCAAATGAACGGGCAGGGGGTCTTCAAGTTCGCGGTGAAGGTGCTCGACGAGGTTGGGCGCGAGACCGTCTCGCGTGCCGGCATGAGCATGGAAGAGGTCGACTGGCTCATTCCCCACCAGGCCAACGTGCGGATCCTCGATGCGACGGCGCGCAAGCTCGGGATCGCGCCGGAAAAGCTCGTGAGCACCGTCGATCATCATGGCAACACTTCGGCGGCCTCCGTTCCGCTTGCGCTCGACGAATTCGTGCGCTCGGGCAAGATCCGCCCGGGACACCGTGTGCTCATGGAGGGCGTGGGCGGGGGCTTCACCTGGGGCGCGTCGCTCGCGACGATGTGACGCCATGAAGCTCGCCATGGTCTTTCCGGGACAGGGATCGCAGAGCGTCGGCATGCTGGCCGCCTACGCGGGCGTGCCAGTCATCCAGGAAACGCTCGCGGAGGCGGGAGAGGTCCTCGGGGCGGAATTCGTCCGGCTCCTGCAGGAGGGACCCGCGGAGCAGCTGAACCTCACGGTGAACACGCAGCCGGCGATGGTGACGGCGGGAGTCGCGGCCTATCGCGGCTGGCTGTCGCTGGGTGGGCCGAAGCCTGCGCTCGCCGCCGGCCACAGCCTGGGCGAGTACGCGGCTTTCGTGGCTGCCGGCGCGATCGCCTTCCGCGACTGCCTTCCGCTCGTTCGTTTCCGCGCGCAGGCGATGCAGGAAGCCGTGCCTGCGGGCAAGGGAGCGATGGCGGCCATTCTCGGGCTCGAGCAAGCGCAGGTCCGGCTGGCGTGCGAGGAGGCCGGAGGCGTCGTCGAGGCGGTGAATTTCAATACGCCGGAGCAGACCGTGATCGCCGGCGAAAAAGGCGCCGTGGAGCGAGCGATGGAGAAATGCAAGGCACGAGGCGCGAAGCGCGCGATGCCGTTGCCGGTGAGCGCGCCGTTCCACTCGAGCCTCATGAAGCCGGCGGGCGATCGGCTGCAGGGCGAGCTCCAGCGCGTGACGTTCACCGCGCCGCTCTTCCCGGTGCTGAACAACGTCGACGTCAAGGCCGAAACGCGGCCCGACGATATCCGCCGCGCGCTCGTGCGGCAGGCGTACTCGCCGGTGCGCTGGGTGGAGACGATCCGGAAGATGGCGGAGCAGGGCGTGACGCACGTCGTCGAATGCGGCCCGGGCAAGGTGCTCGCCGGAATGGTGAAGCGGATCGCCCCCGAAATGAAGAGCCTTGTCCTCGCCGACCGCGCCTCGCTCGACGAGGCGCTCTCGGCCGTCAAGGGAGGATGACCATGCTGGAAGGGAAGCTCGCCCTCGTCACCGGCGCCTCGCGCGGCATCGGCCGCGCGATTGCGCTGGAGCTTTCAAGGCAGGGCGCCCGCGTCATCGGCACCGCGACGACCGAAGAAGGCGCCAAGGGAATTTCCGGCGCGGGCCTGCAAGGCAAGGCGCTGAACGTTCGCGATGCGGCGCAGGCCGATGCGTTCCTGAAGCAGGTGCAGGAGGAGCTCGGCGACGTCCTCATCCTCGTCAACAACGCCGGCATCACCCGCGACAACCTCGCTCTGCGCATGAAGGACGAAGATTTCGATGAAGTCATCGCCACCAACCTGCGCGCGGTGTTCCGGCTTTCGCGCGGTGTTATGCGGGGCATGATGAAGGCCCGCTGGGGGCGAATCATCAACATCACTTCGGTCGTAGGCGCTTCCGGCAATCCGGGGCAGGCGAACTATGCCGCAGCGAAGGCCGGCGTCGTCGGGATGACGAAGTCGCTCGCGGCGGAGCTCGGGAGCCGCAACATCACGGTCAACTGCGTCGCGCCGGGCTTCATCGACACGGACATGACGCGGGCGCTTGCCGAGGAGCAGAAGGCGCGGCTCCTCGAGCACATCCCGCTCGGGCGGCTCGGCGCGCCCGAGGACGTGGCCGCGGCGGTGGCGTACCTCGCCTCGCCGCAGGCCGGCTATGTGACGGGCACGGTGCTGCATGTCAATGGCGGGATGTACATGTCGTAAAATACGGCCCCTTTCGGCCTGCCTGGGCAAACTTCAGCTAGGGAAGGAAAGAGCGATGGAAAACGTAGAACAACGCGTCAAGAAGATCATCGCCGAGCAGCTCGGCGTGAACGAGGCGGAGATCAAGAACGAATCCTCGTTCGTCGACGACCTGGGCGCCGACTCCCTTGACACCGTCGAGCTCGTGATGGCGCTCGAGGAGGAGTTCGAGACGGAGATTCCCGACGAGGAGGCCGAGAAGATCACGACGGTCCAGCAGGCGATCGACTACGTGAAGGCCCACTCGAAGGCGTAAGTGACACGTCGCAGAGTGGTGCTCACGGGGCTGGGAATCGTCAGCCCCATCGGCAACAGCGTCGCGGAAGCCTGGAAGAACTGCCTCGCCGGCCGGCCCGGGATCGCGCGCATCACCCGCTTCGATCCGTCGCGGCTCGCCTGCCAGATCGCAGGCGAGGTGAAGGGCTTCGATGTCTCGCCGTACATGTCGCCAAAGGAGGCGAGGCGCATGGATCTCTTCATCCACTACGGCATGGCGGCCGGCCTGCAGGCGTGGCGGGACGCAGGGCTCGCCGTCACGCCCGAGAATGCGGAACGCATCGGCGTCAACTTCGGCTCCGGGATCGGCGGCCTCCCGCTCATCGAGGCGATGAAGGAGGAGCTCGACAAGAACGGGCCGCGGCGCATCTCGCCCTTCTTCATTCCGGGCACCATCATCAACATGATCGCGGGACTGCTTTCGATCGAGGTCGGGGCGAAGGGGCCGAACCTCGCGATGGTGACCGCGTGCACGACCTCGACGCACTGCATCGGCGAGGCAGCGAAGTCCATTCGCTACGGCGAGGCCGACGTGATGATCGCCGGGGGGGCGGAGGCGGTGGTCACCGAGCTCGCCATCGGCGGCTTTGCTTCGGCGCGCGCCCTTTCCACGCGCAACGACGATCCGGGCACGGCGAGCCGGCCGTGGGACAAGGACCGGGACGGCTTCGTCCTCGGCGAAGGCGCGGGCGCCGTGGTGCTCGAGGAGTACGAGCACGCCAAGGCGCGCGGCGCGAAGATCTATTGCGAGCTGACGGGCTATGGCGTGTCGGCCGACGCTCACCACATGACTTCGCCGCCCGAAGACGGCGACGGCGCCCTGCGGGCGATGCGCAACGCGCTCAAGGATGCCTCGCTCACCACCGACGCCGTCGATTACATCAACGCGCACGGCACATCTACGCCCGTCGGCGACCTCGCGGAGACGATCGCGATCAAGAGGCTCTTCGGCGAGGGCGCGGCGAAGCTCGCCGTGAACTCCACCAAGTCGATGACGGGACACCTTCTCGGCGCCGCCGGCGGCGTGGAGGCGGTCTTCACGGCCCTCGCCGTGCGCGACCAGGTCTCGCCGCCGACGATCAACCTCCGAACTCCCGACCCGCAATGCGACCTCGACTACGTGCCGAACGCCGCGCGGGAGATGCCCATCCGCGCAGCGGTGTCGAATTCCTTCGGATTCGGCGGCACGAACGGCAGCCTCGTGTTCGTCCGCCTTTGAGCGCTTTCCAGCTGCGCCCTTCGCCGCGCCTTGCGGCGCTCCTCGTTGTCCTGCATCTGGCCGCGGCCGGCGCCGCAGCTGCGGTGGTTCCCGGCGCGCCAGGCCTCGCGCTCGGCATCGCCATCGCGGCACTTGGCGGCGCGAGCGCCTGGCGAGTCGCCCTGCTGCGCGGCCCCCGGTCCCTTCGCGCCGTCGAGCTCGCGGCCGACACGCTGGCGCTCTCGTTCGCGAACGGCGCCGTTATCCGCGCGAAGGCCTCCGAGCGGCGCTATGTAAGCCGTTTCCTCGTGGCCGTGCCCGTGCGCGGAACGCCGCTGCGCACCGTCTTCGTGACCGCCGACATGCTCGACCGGGAATCGTTCCGCCAGCTGCGCCTATGGGCGCTCTGGGGCAGGACCGCGGGCGTGGCGCCGAAGCCACTCGCTGGCTGACGCGATGACCCCGCGGCGGGCCGAACTATTTCCAGGCCGGTGCGTCTATGGCACATAGGCGTTGCAAACCGGGTCGTCAGTACGGGGGTGGGGAGCCCTCGCCCGGGGGTGCAGGCAGCCGGATGAACGGGCGGTCCGATGTCCGACCGTGAGATCGACCGGCAGCTCGTCCTCCGGGCGCAAAGCGGCGACAAGCAGGCGTTCAACCTGCTCGTCGAGAAGTACCAGCGCAAGCTGGCGCGGCTCCTGTCGCGGTTCATCCGCAACCCCGCGGAGGTCGAGGATGTGACGCAGGAAGCGTTCATCAAGGCCTACCGCGCGCTTCCCGCGTTCCGGGGCGACAGCGCCTTTTATACGTGGCTGTACCGGATTGGAATCAATACGGCCAAGAACTACCTCATGGCCATGGGCCGGCGGGCGCCGACCTCCACCGAGGTAGAGGCCGAAGAGGCGGAAGGGTTCGAGGAAGGCGAGCAGTTGCGGGACATCAATACGCCGGAGAGCGTGCTGCTGTCCAACGAGATCGCGCAGACGGTGAACTCGACGATCGAGCGGCTGCCGGAGGAATTGAGGACGGCGATCCAGATGCGCGAGATCGAGGGCATGAGCTACGAGGACATCGCCAAGGCGATGGACTGCCCCATCGGGACGGTTCGATCGAGGATTTTCCGGGCCCGGGAGGCAATCGCGGCGGAGCTTCGGCCGCTGCTGGGGACGACCAAGGACAAGCGGTGGTAGCGTGAAAGGCAAGGTGGCGGGGGCATGAACGACAGGATTTCGCAGTTGATGGATGGCGAGCTTGGTGACCGCGAAGCGCTGGCGGCGATCCAGGCGGTGGAAACGGACGCGTCCGCGCGCGAGACCTGGCGCCTCTATCACCTCATCGGCGATGCGATGCGCGACACCCGCGGGCTCACGCCGGGGTTCGCGGATCGCGTCGCGGCGCGGCTTTCCGAGGAGCCGACCGTGCTCGCGCCGAGGAAGCTTCCCGCCGAGCGGCCCGCATGGCTGGCAATGCCCTCGGCGATCGCGGCGAGCCTTGCGGCGGTCGCGCTCGTGGGATGGCTCGCCTTCGCCCCCGGAAGCGGACGCGATCGTGCCGGTTCACCCGTGGCGCAGGTCCCGGCCGTCCAGGCGGTAATCCCGCAAGCGGTGGCCCTGCAGCCGCCCACGGTGCCATTGCCCACCGCTACCCCGGACTACCTCCTTGCGCACCAGGGCTTCTCGCCTCGCTTGTCCCTGCAGGGCATGGCAGCTTACGCACGCACCGTCTCCGACGAGGCCACCGCCACCGGGGCGCGCCGGTGATCGCGGCGCGCAGCCTCCTCATCCTGCTCGTCGCCTTCTACGGTGCGGCGCAGGCCCAATCGCCGGAGGCGCTCGACTGGCTGCGGCGCATCCACGAAGCTACGCAGAAGCTTTCCTACAAGGGCACGTTCGTCTACCAGCACGACGGTCGCACGGAGACTTCCCGCATCACGCGCTACGTGCACGGCGGCACCGAGCTCGAGAAGCTGGAAGTGCTCGACGGCCTGCCGCGCGAGATCGTGCGTACCCGCGATGCGGTGAAGTGCTACCTCCCCGAGGCAAAGGTGGTGAAGGTGGACCGCCGCAGCGGCGAGCGCGGTTTCCCGGCGCTCCTTCCCGAACGGGTCGGCGCGCTTGGCAAGCACTACGACATTTCGCTCGGCGAGGCGCGGCGCATCTCGGGCTTCGAATGCCGGGCCGTCGTGCTCGCGCCCAGGGACAACCTGCGCTACGGGTACCGGCTGTACGCGGATGCGGCGAGCGGCATGCTCCTCAAGGCCGTCATCTTCGATTCCGCCGGCCAGGACGTGGAGCAGTTCATGTTCACGCAGCTCTCGCTCGGCGGCGTCTCGCGCGACATGGTGAAGCCCTCCCACCCGGCCTCGGGCTGGCGGATCGAGGACGCGGACGCTTCCCCGGCGAGCCTGCCGGGCTGGGGGCTCTCGTCGGAGCTGCCCGGATTCCACAAGGTGGTCGAGCTCCGCCGGCGCCTCGAATCGAAGCCCGTCAACCAGATGGTGTACTCCGACGGCCTCGCCGCGGTGTCCGTGTTCATCGAGCCGCTCGAGGGACGCGCCGCCGCCCGCACCGGCCTCTCGAGCATGGGCGCGATCCATATCTATACGCGGGAAGTGGCCAACCACATGGTCACGGTGGTGGGCGAAGCGCCGCCGATCAGCGTGCAGCGCATCGCCGATGCAGTCGAATACCGCCGGCCGCAATAGCGCGCCGCGGGGGACAAAACAAGCAGGAATATCCGACGGAGAACAAAGCATGCGAGTCCTGAACAATACGGCCGGGCCCTGGCTGACGGCGCTCTTTGCGGTGGTGGCGCTGCATGCCGGAACCGCGTCCGCCCAGACGCAGGTGCTGCCGGACTTCACGCGCCTGGTCGAGGAGCAGGGCAACGCGGTCGTGAACATCAGCACCACGCAGGCGGCGCGGCGCCCCGGCGCGGTGCCGCAAGTCCCGGGCCTCGAGGACGAGGAGATCCAGGAATTCTTCCGCCGCTTCATCCCCCGCCAGCCCGGCCCGGGGCAGGCGCCTTCGCCGGGGCCCGGCAACCGGGAAAGCCGTTCGCTCGGCTCCGGGTTCTTCATCTCCAACGACGGCTACATCCTGACGAACGCGCACGTGGTGGACGCCGCGGACGAGATCAACGTCAAGCTCACCGACAAGCGCGAGTTCAAGGCCAGGGTCATCGGCGCCGACAAGCGCACCGACATCGCGCTCATCAAGATCGACGGCGTGACCAACATGCCGGTGGTGAAGACCGGCGATCCCTCCAAGCTCAAGGTGGGCGAATGGGTGGTGGCGATCGGCTCGCCGTTCGGCTTCGAGAACAGCGTCACCGCCGGCATCGTGAGCGCCAAGGGCCGCTCGCTCCCGCAGGAGAACTTCGTTCCCTTCATCCAGACCGACGTCGCCATCAACCCGGGCAATTCCGGCGGGCCGCTCTTCAACATGCGCGGCGAGGTCGTCGGCATCAACTCGCAGATCTACAGCCGCACCGGCGGCTTCATGGGGCTTTCGTTCGCGATCCCCATGGACGTCGCCCTCGACGTGCAAAAGCAGCTGAAGGAGAAGGGGCGCGTCGCCCGCGGCCGCATCGGCGTCGTGATCCAGGAAGTAACCCGCGATCTCGCGGCCTCCTTTGGCCTGGACCGCGCGCGCGGCGCGCTCGTCAACTCGGTGGAAAAGGGCAGCCCGGCGGACAAGGCCGGCATCGAGGCCGCCGACATCATCGTCGGGTTCGACGGCAAGCCGGTCGAGAGCTCGAGCGACCTCCCGCGCATCGTCGCCGCCGTGCGGCCGGGGTCCCAGGTGCCGGTCGAGATCTGGCGCAAGGGCCAGAAACGCTCGGTGAACGTCACGGTAGGGGAGCTTCAGGAAGAACGCGTCGCCGCGGCGGACAAGCCGCGCGCGAAGCCCCAGGCCGAGACCCCGCCCAACCGGCTGGGCATCGTCGTCGGCGAGCTCTCGCCCGAGCAGCGCAAGGGCCTTGGCATCGGCGGCGGGCTGGTGGTCCTGGAGGTCAGGCCCGATGCGAAGGCGGACCTCCGCAAGGGCGACGTGCTGATGACGCTCGTCTACAAGGGACAGCAGACGGAGCTGAAGACGGTCGAGCAGTTCAACCGCCTGCTCGCGGGGCTCGACAAGGCCGCGGTGATCACGCTCCTCGTCCGCCGGGGCGAGAGCACTGCCTTCGTCACCATCTCCGGCCTGAGCGACAAGGGATAGTTGCCGCTAAAATAGCGCTCTGGAGGGGTGCCGGCGGCACCCCTTTCTTTATGGACCAGAGCCAGCCGTGACGCCGCAAAGCCGCATCCGCAATTTCTCGATCATCGCGCACATCGACCACGGCAAGTCCACGCTGGCCGACCGCTTCATCCAGATGTGCGGCGGCCTCGCCGAGCGCGAGATGGCCGAGCAGGTGCTCGACTCGATGGAGCTCGAGCGCGAGCGTGGCATCACCATCAAGGCGCAGACGGCCGCGCTCCAGTATCGCTCCCGGAGCGGCGAGACGTTTCTCCTGAATCTCATCGATACGCCCGGGCACGTCGACTTCTCCTATGAGGTGAGCCGGTCGCTCGCCGCGTGCGAGGGCGCCATCCTCGTCGTCGACGCCTCCCAAGGCGTCGAGGCGCAGACGGTCGCCAACTGCTATACCGCGATCGAGCAGGGCGTGGAGGTGGTTCCGGTCCTCAACAAGATCGACCTCCCTTCGGCCGAGCCCGAGCGGGCGATCCAGGAGATCGAGGACGTCATCGGCATCGAGGCGAAGGACGCCATCCGCGCGAGCGCGAAGACGGGCGAGAAAGTCGACGAGATCCTCGAGGCCGTCATCGCGCGCGTGCCGGCGCCCAAGGGCCGGCCGGAGGCCGAGCTCAAGGCGCTCGTCATCGACTCGTGGTTCGACAACTACGTCGGCGTGGTGATGCTCGTGCGCGTGGTCGACGGGACGCTGCGCCCGAAGGATCGGATCCACCTCATGAGCACCGGGGCCGATTACTTGTGCGACCAGGTCGGCGTCTTCACCCCCAAGTCGAAGAACACGGACGCGCTCGCGGCAGGCGAGGTGGGGTTCGTCACCGCCGGGATCAAGGAGCTGCGCGCCGCCAAGGTCGGCGACACGCTCACGCACGCCGACAAGCCGGCCGCCTTGCCGCTTCCGGGCTTCAAGGAAGTGAAGCCGCAGGTGTTCGCCGGGCTCTATCCGGTGGAGGCGAACGAATACGAGGCGCTGCGCGACGCGCTGGAGAAGCTGCATCTCAACGACGCTTCCTTTCACTACGAACCCGAAACCTCGCAGGCCCTGGGCTTCGGCTTCCGCTGCGGCTTCCTCGGCCTTCTGCACATGGACATCGTGCAGGAACGCCTCGAGCGCGAGTACGGGATGCACCTCATCACGACCGCACCGTCGGTGGTCTACGAGGTGAAGCTTCGCGACGGCAACGTCGAGCAGGTGTCGAACCCGGCGCGGCTCCCTCCGGTGGAAACGATCGACGAGTTCCGCGAGCCGATCATGGCCTGCCGCATCTTCGTGCCGCAGGAGTACGTGGGGCCGGTCATCACGCTTTGCACCGAGAAGCGGGGCGTGCAGACCAACATGCATTACTCGCCGCGCCACGTCGTCGTCTCGTACGACCTGCCGCTCAATGAAGTGGTGCTCGATTTCTTCGATCGCCTGAAGTCGCTCACGCGCGGCTACGGGTCGCTCGACTACGAGTTCAAGGAATACCGGCCGGCCGACATGGTGCGCCTCGATATCCTCGTGAACGGGGAGCGTGTCGATGCCCTCTCGAGCATGGTGCACCGTTCCGCCTCGCAGTACCGGGGAAGGGAGCTCGTCAATAAGCTGAGAACCCTGATCCCGCGGCAAATGTTCGACGTCGCGATCCAGGCGGCGATCGGCGGCCACATCATCGCCCGGGAAAACGTCAAGGCGCTCCGGAAGAACGTGCTCGCGAAGTGCTACGGCGGCGATGTGACGCGGAAGAAAAAGCTTCTCGAGAAGCAGAAGGAGGGAAAAAAACGCATGAAGCAGGTCGGCGCAGTGGAGATTCCCCAGGAGGCGTTCCTCGCCGTCCTGCAGCGGGGGGACGCATGAGGGCCGGGCGGTGAGCTTCGCGCTCTTCCTTTTCCTCCTGCTCGTCGTCACGGGGAGCGTCTGGCTCCTGGAGCTCCTCGTTTTCCGCAAGCGGCGGCAGGAGAAGGCGAAGCAGCCGTGGTGGATCGAGTACTCGGTCAGCTTCTTCCCGGTGATCCTGGTGGTCTTCTTCCTGCGCTCCTTCCTCGTGGAGCCCTTCAAGATTCCCTCGAGCTCCATGGTGCCGACCCTCCTCGTCGGCGATTTCATCCTGGTCAACAAGTTCACCT
>JAFAGU010000082.1 GCA_019237595.1 Betaproteobacteria bacterium
TATTTTCCGCGCCCCTTCGCGGGGTTGTTGCTTTGGAGCACCTCCCTGACGAGGGGCACGGTGAGCCCCCGTTGGCGGGCGAGTGCCTCGCGGTCGAGCGTGTCGAGGACCGACGTCAGGCTGTAGAGGTCGCGCGGCAGGCGGGCGAGGAGATAGGCGACGACCTCGGGCGGCATGTCGAGGCCGCGCCGGGCGGCCTCGGCGCGCAGGTGCTCGGCCTTGTCCGCGTCCGAGAGCGGCTTCAGCTGGTAAACGAGGCCCCACGCGAGGCGAGTGCGCACGTCCTCGCGAACGGCGAGGCCGGCGGGGGGGGCCGATCCGGCGGCAAGCACCGCTAGCCGCCCGTCGCGCGCGGCGTTGATCGCATTGAAAAGCTGCTGCTGCGCGGCTTCGTCGAGCGCCTCGACGTCGTCGGCGACGAAAAGCTGCGGGCTTTGGCGCGACGCGGCGCGTAATAGATGGGAGCGGCCGCTACCCGGCTCGCCCCAGAGAAAGACGATTGCCTCGGCGAGCGTGCCGGCCGCAAGTGCCCGAACCGCGGCGAGCGCCTCGCCGTTCGACCCGGCGACGAAGGTCTCGAAGCTCGGTTCCTGCGCCGGGATATGGAGCGGCAGCTGCTCCACGCTTATTTTCGCTCGTAGAGAGCGCTCGCCACGTAGGCCGCCCGGAGATGGCGCAGCCCCACTAGCAGCGCCGCGCTCGCCGGCAGCGCGAGCAGCACGCCGAAGAACCCGAAGACGTGCCCGAAGGCGAGCAGCGCGAAGATCACCGCCACCGGGTGCAGGCCGATGCGGTGGCCGACGACGAGCGGCGTCACCAGCATGCCCTCGAGCGCCTGGCCGATGCCGATCGCGAGCCAGACCCAGAGCACCCCGGCGAAGGTATCGAACTGCAAGAGCGCCGCGGCGGTGGCGAGGAAGAGGCCCACCGTGATGCCGACGTACGGCACGAGGACCGCGAGGCCGGTGATGACGCCGATCGGGAGCGCGAATTCGAGCCCGGTGATGGAGAGCGCGGTCGTGTAGTACGTGCCCATGATGAGTATCACGAGCATCTCGCCCCGGAGGAACTCGGCGAGCACGCGGTCGACGTCGGCGGCCATGACGAGCATCTTGGGCCGCGCGCGCGGCGGGATGAGCCCTTCGACGCTCGCGAGGACCTTGTTCCAGTCGCGCAGCAGGTAGAAGAGGACGACCGGCACGAGCGCGAGATTGACGAGGAAGGCGAGCAGCGCGAGGCCGCCCGCGCCGAGCGAGTGCGCGATGCGCTTGGCGAGGTCCTCGTTTCCGGCGAAGGCGTCGCGCGCGAGCCCCTTCACCGTGTCCACGTCCAGCGCCAGGTCGATGTGGAACTTTTCCCGCAGCCACGGCGCGCCGTGGCGGTTCGTCCACTCGAGCAGGGTGGGCAGCTTCTGCGCGAGGAGCTGGGTCTCGCGGTAGAAGAGCGGCACGACGACGAGCAAGAGTCCCACGATGAGCCCGAGCGCGACCAGCATCACGAGCAGCACGCCGAGCGTGCGCGGGAAATGGCGGTTCGTGAGCCGCTCCACGAGCGGGTCGAGGGTGTAGGCGAGGATGGCCGCAAAGAGGAAAGGCACCAGGATCGGGGCGAGCAGCCAGACGAGGAATCCGATCGCCGCGGCGATCGCGAGCCAGGCCCAGAGCTGCGGTCGAGCGAGGACACCCATGGCGGTAGAATGGACGACTCTAGCATGTCGAAACCCGGCCTTTCCTATCGCGACGCGGGCGTCGACATCGACGCGGGCGACGCCCTCGTCGAGGCGATCAAGCCCTTCGCCCGCCGCACGATGCGCCCCGAGGTGCTCGCCGGGATCGGCGGCTTCGGCGCCCTGTGCGCGCTGCCCAAGAAATACCGCGAGCCGGTGCTCGTCTCCGGCACGGACGGCGTCGGCACGAAGCTGAAGCTCGCCTTCGCGCTGAGCCGCCACGACACGGTCGGCATCGATCTCGTCGCGATGAGCGTGAACGACGTGCTCGTCCAAGGCGCGGAGCCGCTCTTCTTCCTCGACTACTTCGCCTGCGGGAAGCTCGAAGTGGAGACGGGCAAGGAGGTCGTCCGCGGCATCGCGAAGGGCTGCGAGCTCGCCGGTTGCGCGCTCATCGGCGGCGAGACGGCGGAAATGCCGGGCATGTATCCGCCAGGGGAGTATGACCTCGCGGGCTTCTGCGTCGGCGTCGTGGAGCGATCGCGCATCCTCGACGGCCGCGGCATCGCGCCCGGCGACTTGCTGCTCGGCCTGGGCTCGAGCGGCGCGCACTCCAACGGATATTCGCTCATCCGAAAAATAATGGAAAAGGCGAAAGCCGATGCGGCGCTGCTCGACGCGATCATGGCTCCGACGCGCATCTACGTGAAGCCGGTGCTGGAGCTCCTCCAATCCGTGCCGGTAAAAGGCCTCGCGCATATCACGGGCGGCGGGCTGGTCGAGAACGTGCCGCGGATCCTGCCCGAGAACCTCGTGGCGAAGATCGAAAGGAAATCGTGGCAGCGGCCGGCGCTCTTCGACTGGCTGCAGCGCGAAGGCAACGTGGGAGAAGACGAGATGCACCGCGTCTTCAACTGCGGCATCGGCATGGTGGTCGTCGTGGCCGCCGGCGACGCCAAGCGCGCCGCCGAATGCCTGCGCGGTGCGGGCGAGACGGTCTACGAGATCGGCGCGATCGAAAGGGGCTCGGGCGAGCCGCGCGCGGTGCTCGCCTAGGTGCGGCTTCCCCGCCTAGCAAGATAAATCCCGGCGAGGACGACCAGTCCCCCGGCGACTTGAACGGCGCCGACCGGCTCGGCGAGGATGAGCCACGCGAAGACGCTCGCCATGACCGGCTGGAGCAGCAGGCTGACCGACGAAAAGGCGGCCGGGAGCTGCGCGAGCGCGTACGCAATCAGGCCCTGGCCCGCCGCGTGCGAGATCCACGCGAGGCCCAAAAGGGTCGCCCATCCGTGGGCCGTGGCGGGAAAGAAAGTTTCGCCTGAGGCGAGCGCAACCGGCAGCAGGAAAACCGCGGTAATCGTGCTCGTCGCCGCCATGAGCCTGAGCGTCCCTTCTCCGCGGTCCCGCAGGCTTTTCACGGCGAAGAGGTAGGCGGCGTAGAACACAGCGGTCAGGAGCCCGAGCGCGTCGCCAAGGAGGCTCCGCGGGCCGAATTGCGCGCTCGCACCGACGAGGAGGCCGACGCCCGCGAGGGCGGCGGCAAGCCCTGCGAGGAACAGGCCCGAAGGACGCTCTCGGAGGAAGAGCCAGGTGCCCAAGGTGACGAAGAGCGACGCGAGGTTCGCGAGCAGCGTGGAGTTGGCGACGGACGTGTAGCGGATGGAGAGGTGCCAGAAGCCGAGGTCGCCGGCGAACGCGAAGCCCGCCGCGAGGAGGAGCAAACCGTGCGGCGCCGGCCGCGAGCGCTCGGCCGGTTTTGCGAGGACGAAGATCCACAGCAACGGCAGCGCGAGCGCGACGCGCCAGAATGCAGTGGCGGTCGGACCAGCCTCGGAAAGGCGCACGAAGATCGGCGAGAGCGCGATGCAGGTCGCGCCGCCGAGCAGGGCCGCGAGCGAGCGATTCAAGATAGAATTTTTAGCATGGGCGCCCCGCGCTTCGCCGGCCTCGCCGATTCGTCCCTCGACTCGTCCCGTCCGCGCTTCGTTCACCTCAGGATGCACTCGGAGTTCTCGGTCGCGGACGGCATCGTCCGCCTGGACCGGGCGGTGGAGCGCGCCAAGGCCGACGGCATGCCGGCGCTCGCGCTCACGGACGCCGCGAACCTCTTCGGCATGGTGAAATTCTACGGCGCGGCGCGCGCCGCGGGCGTAAAGCCGGTCATCGGCGCCGATGTCTGGATCCAGAACGAAGCCGACCGCGACAAGCCCTCGCGCCTGCTGCTCCTTTGCGCTTCGCGCGAAGGTTACCTGCGCCTCTGCACGTTGCTTTCCCGGGCGTGGCTCCGGAACCAGCATCGCGCCAGGGCCGAGATCGCGCGCGGCTGGCTCGAGGAAGCCGGCACGGACGGGCTGATCGCGCTTTCCGGCGCGGCGATGGGAGACGTGGGGCTGGCGCTCCTCGCCGATCACGCCGGGGCTGCGGACGCGATGGCGCGCGCCTGGGCGAAGCTCTTCCCCGGGCGCTACTACGTGGAGCTGCAGCGCGCCGGTTTTCCGAATACCGAGGCGCTTGTCTCGCGATCGGTTGCGCTCGCCACGCGAGAGAAGCTTCCCGTGGTGGCGACGCATCCCGTGCAGTTCCTCGAGCGCGACGAATTCAAGGCGCACGAGGCGCGCGTCTGCATCGCCCAGGGCTATGTGCTGGCGGACCAGCGTCGCCCGAAACTCTTCACTGCCGAGCAGTACTTCAAGTCGCAGGACGAAATGGCGGCGCTCTTCGCCGACATCCCGCAGGCGCTCGAGAACGCGGTCGAGATCGCGCGCCGCTGCAACCTGCGCATCGACCTCGGCAAGAACCGCCTGCCCGCCTTCCCGACGCCCAAAGGGGTCTCGATCGAGGAGCACCTCAAGCGGGAAGCGGAAGCGGGTCTCGCAAGGAAATTCGAAAAACTGGCGTTGCAGGAGGAAGAGAAGCCTCCTTACCGCGAACGCCTTGCCTTCGAGATCAAGACCATCGTGCAGATGGGCTTCGCTGGCTACTTCCTCATCGTCGCCGACTTCATCAACTGGGCGAAGGCGAACGGCGTACCGGTCGGGCCGGGCCGCGGCTCGGGTGCGGGCTCGCTCGTCGCCTACGCGCTCGGCATCACCGACCTCGACCCGCTGCGCTACGAGCTGCTCTTCGAGCGCTTCCTCAACCCCGAGCGCGTCTCGATGCCCGACTTCGACATCGACTTCTGCCAGGACGGGCGCGACCGCGTGATCGAGTACGTGCGGCGCAAGTACGGCGAGGAAAGCGTGTCGCAGATCGCCACCTTCGGCACGATGGCGGCCCGCGCGGTGGTGCGCGATTGCGGCCGGGTGCTCGACCTCGGCTACAACTTCTGCGACCAGATCGCCAAGCTCATCCCTTTCCAGCCCGGAAAGCTCATCACGCTGCGCGAGGCGCGCGAAATGGAGCCGCTCCTCGCCGAGCGCGAGAAGAAGGAGGAGGAGGTGCGCGAGCTGCTCGAGCTCGGGGAGAAGCTGGAAGGCCTCGTGCGCAACGTCGGCATGCATGCCGGAGGCGTGCTGATCGCGCCCGGGCGGCTCACCGACTTCTGCCCGCTCTATGCTGCCGAGGGCACGGCGAACGTCATCTCGCAGCTCGACAAGGACGACGTCGAGGCGATCGGCCTCGTCAAGTTCGACTTCCTCGGCCTCACGACGCTCACCATCCTCGATTGGGCTGAGCGATTCGTGAGAAGCCTGGAAAAAACCGATTTCAGCCTGGAAAAAATTCCCCTGGATGACGCGGAGACCTACAAGCTGCTCTCCGCGGGCAATACGACGGCGGTGTTCCAGCTGGAATCGCGCGGCATGAGGGACATGATCCGGCGCGCGAGGCCCGACCGCTTCGAGGACATCATCGCGCTGGTTGCGCTCTATCGCCCGGGCCCGATGGACCTCATCCCGGATTTCATCGCCCGCAAGCACGGCCAGCAGGCGGTCGAGTACCTGGACGCGAGGCTTCAGCCGATCCTCGGCCCGACCTACGGCATCATGGTCTACCAGGAGCAGGTGATGCAGATCGCGCAGGTCGTCGGCGGCTATACGCTCGGCGCGGCCGACCTCCTGCGCCGGGCGATGGGCAAGAAAAAGCCCGAGGAGATGGCGCAGCAGCGCGAGATCTTCGTCGCAGGCGCGATGAAGAACGGCCTCCCAAGGATGAAGGCGAGCCAGCTCTTCGACCTCATGGAGAAGTTCGCGGGCTACGGCTTCAACAAGTCGCACGCCGCGGCGTACGCGCTCCTTGCCTACCAGACCGCCTACATGAAGGCGCATCACGGCGCGGCTTTCGCGGCGGCCAACCTTTCCGCGGTGATGGACGACACCGACAAGGTGCGGCAATTCCGCGACGACGCGGTCGCGAACGGCCTCAAGATCCTCCCGCCGGACGTCAATGCTTCCGACTATCGCTTCGTGCCCGTCGACCGCTCCACGGTGCGCTACGGCCTGGGCGGCGTGCGAGGTACGGGCGCCTCGGCAATCGAGACGATCCTGCAGGCGAGGAAGGGGGCGCCCTTCGCCGACCTTTTCGACTTCTGCCGCCGCGTAGACAAGCGCGTAGTCAACCGCCGCGTCGTCGAGGCCCTGGTCCGCGCCGGTGCGTTCGACTCGATCGATCCGCAGCGCTCGAAGCTTCTCGCCTCCGTCGGGCGCGCCCTCGACGCGGCCGAGCAGGCCGAGCGCGCCGCCTCTCAGGTGAGTCTCTTCGGCGAGAGCGATGCCCCGCGCGGCGGTGCCCATGCCTACATCGACGCGCCGGCCTGGGACCTGAAGCAGCAGCTCCTGGAGGAAAAGGCCGCGCTCGGCTACTCGCTGTCGGCGCATCTCTTCTCGGTGTACGAGCGCGAGCTCGCGGGGTTTCCCCGCACGCCGCTCGCGCGCCTGACCTCATCCGAGAGCCGCGTCTGGATGGCGGGGGTCATCGCGTCGGCGCGCACGCAGATGACGCGCCGTGGGCGCATGGTGGTCGTCATGCTCGACGACGCCACAGCGCAAGTCGAGATCACCGTGTTCAACGAGCTCTTCGAGCGGCACCGCGAGAAGCTGAAGGAAGACGCACTCCTCGTCGTGGCCGGGAAGGCGCAGAACGATCCCTACTCGGGGAACTTCCGCGTCGTCGCCGAGGACCTCCTCGACCTCGAGGAGCTGCGCTCGCGCTACGCCGCGCGCCTGAAGATTGCCATGAACGGGAACACGGACCGCACGCGCGATGCCCGCCGCCTGCAGCAGATCCTCGCTCCCTATCGCGCCTCCGGCTCGGGCGGCTGCTCGGTGGTGGTTTCCTATGAGAACGGCGCCGCCGTGTGCGACGTGGCGCTCGGCGAGGCCTGGCGCGTGCGGCCCGATCCTCGCCTGCTTTCCGACCTCGGCGCCTGGCTCGCGCCGGGGAACGTGCAGGTCGTCTACTCGGCGCTCTAGCGCCTGGAGCCGCGGTTCCACCGCACCTCGCAGCCCTCCCGGCCCAGGAGGCTGCGGTGGTGGCGGTACCAGTCGTTCGTGAGCTTCTCCGCGGGATCGAAGCGACGCTTCTCGGCCAGCACGCGCTTGAGCTCGGGATAACAGCCGTCCACCTGCGCCCGGGTCGCTTCCGGGGTGGATGCAATCGCGAACGTGCCGCCGCGCGAGCGCGAGGCGTCGATGAGCTCGCGGCAGAGCTGCGTGGTGCGCACGCTTCCGCCGAGCGTGTCGCGCTCGGCGAGCAGAAGCGTCACCTCGGCGTACTCGTTCCGGGCCCAGCGCAACGCCGTCTCGGACTCCGGAAGGGTCCGGCGCACCGACACCGCATGGATGGCGGTGCGCCACTCGCCGCATCGCTCCCGGGTCTCGGCGAGGAAGCCCTCGACCGACGAAGGCGGGACGAGAATCCTGAGCGAGCGGCTTCGAGTTTCCATGGAGGCGTCGAGCGCGAGCGATTCCACGGCGCTCGGCGCGTCTCCCGCCGCGGCAAGGGACTCCAGGCGCAGCGTGGCGCTGTAGAGCGCCCCGAAGAGCCCCTGGCCGCCCACCGCCAGGCTGAAGAGCTCGGCGTTCCGGTCCCGCGTCAGCGTGCGCAGCTCGCCATCCGCGGTAACCAGCGCAAGCGACTCCACGTGTGCGACGACCGGCCGGCCGTCGGGACCCGCCGCATTCGCCTCGACGGCTGCGGCGATCGTGCCGAACCGCTCCCACGCCTGCGCGAACGGCGGGCAGGACGGCCGCAGATGGGCGGCAAGCGCTGTCCAGGAGGCCGAGGCCTGGACTTCCACCAGTCCGCGCGCCGCGTCGAGCCGCAGGACCCTGTCGAGCCGGGCGGGATCGAAGCGCTGCGCCTGGCGCACGACCTCGCGCAGTTCGAGGGCGGACAAGGGCAGTGCGGGCGTTGCGAGCATTTCGGGCCTCCGTCTCGATGAGCCGGGGCGCATTGTTCGCGGCGCTGCCGCGCTGCCGCAACGACTGCGTGGAAAGTAGCGCCGGGAGATACCGCTAGGCGCTTGGCAGGCGCTCGAAGCCTCGGGGAACGGGTTCTGGCTCGGGCAATTCCTCCACCGCCACCGACCGCACCTGCGCGGCCGGCGGCCCGCGGCGTGCCCACGACGTGAGCGCCGCCACGGCTTCCGGGCTGCCGCTCAGGAGCGCTTCGACCGAGCCGTCGCGCCGATTGCGCACCCAGCCGAGCACGCCGAGGCGCCGGGCTTCGCTGCACAGGGCGTCGCGGAATCCCACCCCTTGGACTCGTCCGCGGATGAGGAGCCTGCGCGCGGCCATTTATGGGCGGAACAGGCAGGAGCAGCACATGGCGCCGTGTTCACGCATGTTAAGCTGCCCGGGGGAAATCCAAGGGGGAAGCAATGCGCATCGGATTGTTGATCATCGCCATCCTCGCGCTCGGCGCGTTCGTCGTCGTGGCGGTCGTTCTGCCGCAGAAGAACGAGTCGGAAGCGAAGGAGGCCGCCCAGGCGCTCGTGACCGGGGCGCAGCCCGCCCAGCAGCAGGTCGCGTCGGCGGCCGAGAAAGCGGGGAATCTCGCCGATGCCGGCAAGGGCGTCAAGGTTTCCAGCCAGAGCGACGCCAAGTACGGCGAGCTGAAGTGGATCGTCTCGGAAAACGGCTCGGTCCGCGGGTGGAACGAGAAGAACGCCATCGAGGTAACGCTCACGCCTTCCTTGGCCGGAGGGAAGGTCAGCTGGGCGTGCCGCGGCTATCCGGTGGCGGCGATGCCGGCGTCCTGCGCCGGGCGCTGACCGCCGTCAGGATGGCCTGCATGATGCGCGCCGGCGTCGGCGGGCATCCGGGCACCGCGACGTCTACGGGAATGACGTTCGAGATCCGGCCCAGGCTCGCGTAGCTCTCGCCGAAGAGCCCGCCGGTGCAGGCGCAGTCCCCGGTGGCGACCACGAGCTTGGGCTCCGGCACCGCGTCGTAGGTTCGCCGCAGCGCTTCTTCCATGTTGCGTGACACGGGCCCCGTGACGAGGAGCAGATCCGCGTGCCGCGGGCTCGCGACGAACCGGATGCCCAGGCCCTCGAGGTTGTAGTAGGGATTGTTCGTCGCATGGATCTCGAGCTCGCAGCCGTTGCACGAGCCGGCGTCGACATGCCGGATCGCGAGCGCGCGCCCGAGGAGCCTGAGGATGTCCTCGCCAAGCGCCGAGCGCTCGCGGAGCGCTTCGTCGGGCGCCGGCGCCGGCTCCGTGCGGATGCCGATCGCGGAGATCTGGCGCAGGATCTTTTCCATGCCGTGGCCTAGAGGTCCGCGCCCGAGTAGGAGAGGTTGAAGGATTTGTTGATGAGCGGGAAGTCTGGGACGATGTTCCCGATCACCGCGTGCTCGAGTGCCGGCCAGTTCTGCCACGAGGGATCGTGCGGATGGCAGCGCCGCACGGCGCCCGAGGGACCGGCTTCCAGCGCGACGAAGACTTCGCCGCGCCAGCCTTCGACCCAGCCGACGCCGAACGCGCCCTCTTCGGGCACGCGCGGCTCGATCCGCGTGGCGGTGCGCGGAAGCTCGCGCGAGATGCGCCGCTGGAGGCGCAGCGATTCGAGCGCCTCCTCGAAGCGCACGACGATCCGCGAGGCGACGTCCCCGTTCCGGTGCGCGCAGACGCGCGGCTCGAGCTCGTCGTAGGGCGCGTAGCCCGGATGCACCCGTGCGTCGATCGCGATTCCGCTCGCCCGGGCCGCGAGCCCGACCACTCCCAATCCCGACGCGATCGCCGGCGGCAGGCGGCCGCAGTTGATGCAGCGATCCTGCAGGCCGGCATGGTCGTAATAGATGGCTCGGAGGATGCCGAGCTCCTTTTCCAGGCGGGCGGCTTCGTCCAGCAAGGCCGGCGCATCGTCCTCGCCGAGATCGACCGCAACGCCGCCCGGGACGATGCAATCCATCATGTAGCGGTGGCCGAACAGGCGGGCATTCGCCCTCAACAGGTCCTCCTTCAAGCGCGAGAACTGCGCGAGCCCGAACGCGAGCCCGCCGTCGTTCCCGAGGTATCCGAGGTCGCCGAGGTGGTTCGCCAGCCGTTCCCGCTCGAGGAAAAGCGCCCGGAGCCAGAGCGCGCGCTTCGGCACGGCGAGCGCGGCGGCGCCCTCGAGGGCCATCGCATACGCCCACGCGTAGGCGACGGTGCTGTCGCCCGAGACCCGGGACGCGAGCCGCCCCGCCTCGAGGACGGGCAGGGATTCGAGGCGTTTCTCGATGCCCTTGTGCTTGTAGCCCAGGCGCTCCTCCAGGCGCAGGACGCGCTCGCCGACGACCGAGAACCGGAAATGCCCGGGCTCGATGATGCCGGCGTGCACCGGTCCCACGGCGATCTCGTGCACGCCCTCGCCCTCGACGGGGACGAAGTCGTAGCGCGGGTCCCCGACGGCGAAGGCGGCATCGGCGGCGACGTCCCGGCGCAGCGGGAAGGTTCCCGGCGTCCACGCGCCGTGGCGCAGCCACCCGCGCGCGTCGCTCCCCGCGTTCACGCCGACGAGGTCCCGGGCGGCGCGCTGCATGCGAGAGGCCGACGGGAAAAGATCGGAGAGGTCCGGATAGTCCGTGCCTTCCATGGCGAGCCGCAAGTAGAGCAGTCCCTCGGAGCCCACTAGAAGCGCGTGTGCGGCGAAGCGCCCGCCGCGGTCGCGCTCGTCGCTTGCCCAGAGCGCGCCGAGCCGTCCGCCGCGATCGGCGAGCGCCTGCGCCGCGCTGCGCCATCCGGTCGCGTCGACGTCCGCTCGCCATGCCGGTATCGCGCCTGGAAGCGGGGAAAGCGATAACCCGGGGACGAAAAGCGGCATGGGTCAGCCGACGAAGCGGGCCGCCTGCCGATACCACTCGGCGAGGTTGGGCGGCATATAGAGCCCCAGGAGCAGCACAAGGGCGAGATGCGCAAATACCGGCACGAGCGCCGGCCGGTGCGGCAGTCGGGCGGCCGTCGGTTCGCCGAACACCATCGGCTGCACCTTGCCAAAGATCGCCGCGAAGGACACGCCCAGCGAGACGAGCAGCACCGGGGTCGCCCAAGGCTGCTGCGCCATGGCGGCGGTGAGAATGAGGAACTCGCTCGCGAACACGCCAAAGGGCGGCATGCCGAGGATGGCGGCGGTGCCCAGCATGAGCCCCCAGCCGACGGTTGGGCTCACGCTCGCGAGGCCGCGGATGCGCTCCATGACTTGCGTCCCGGTCTTCTGAGACGCATGCCCCACGGCGAAGAAGATCGCGCTCTTCGTCAGCGAATGCACCGTCATGTGAAGCAGGCCCGCGAAGCTCGCGACCGGCCCGCCCATGCCGAAGGCAAAGGTGATGAGGCCCATGTGCTCGACCGAGGAGTAAGCGAACATGCGCTTCACGTCGCGCTGGCGCGAGAGGAAGAACGCCGCGA
>JAFAGU010000044.1 GCA_019237595.1 Betaproteobacteria bacterium
CCCGTACGGGAACAGAAAAAAGTCGAGGAAAAGGTCGTCACTTGCCCATGCTCGGATTCCTTCGTAGCTACTTCTCCAACGATCTGGCGATCGACCTCGGCACCGCCAATACGCTCATCTACGTGCGAGGCAAGGGCATCGTGCTCGACGAGCCCTCCGTGGTGGCGATCCGCCAGGAGGCGGGCCCCAACGGCAAGAAGACGATCCAGGCCGTGGGCAAGGAAGCGAAGCAGATGCTCGGCAAGACGCCGGGCAACATCATCGCCATCCGGCCGATGAAGGACGGCGTGATCGCCGACTTCACCGTCACCGAGCAGATGCTCAAGCAGTTCATCAAGAAAGTGCACGACAACAAGCTCTTCTCGCCCTCGCCGCGCATCATCATCTGCGTGCCCTGCGGCTCCACGCAGGTCGAGCGCCGCGCGATTCGGGAGAGCGCGATCGGCGCGGGCGCAGGACAGGTCTACCTCATCGAGGAACCGATGGCGGCCGCCATCGGCGCGGATCTTCCGGTCGCCGACGCCACGGGCTCCATGGTGGTCGACATCGGCGGCGGCACGACCGAAGTCGGTGTGATCTCCCTCGGCGGCATGGTGTACTCGGGCTCCGTGCGCGTGGGCGGGGACAAGTTCGACGAGGCGATCATCAACTACATCCGCCGCAACTACGGCATGCTGATCGGCGAGACCACCGCGGAGCTCATCAAGAAGGAGATCGGCTCGGCGTTCCCCGGCTCCGAGGTGCGCGAGATGGAAGTGAAGGGCCGCAACCTGGCCGAGGGCATCCCGCGCAGCTTCACGATCAGCTCGAACGAGATCCTGGAAGCGCTCACCGAGCCGCTCAACCAGATCGTCTCCGCGGTGAAGAGCGCGCTCGAGCAGACGCCGCCCGAGCTCGGCGCGGACATCGCCGAAAAAGGCATGGTGCTCACCGGCGGCGGGGCGCTCCTGCGCGACCTCGATCGCCTGCTGATGGAGGAAACCGGGTTGCCGGTGATCGTCGCCGACGATCCGCTCACCTGCGTCGTGCGCGGGTCGGGCAAGGCGCTCGAGAAGATGGAGCACTTCGGCCCGATCTTCACGAACGACTGAGGCAGGCCGGGGGATAAAGGGGCCCCCGCCCGCCCGAAGCGATGGAACACTCCCCTCCCCCGTTCTTCAAGCGCGGCCCCGCGCCGATCGTCAGGCTGTTCTTCTTCGCCTCGCTTTCCCTCGCCCTGCTCATCGTGGATGCCCGCTTTCGCTATGTCGAGGGCCTGCGCAGCACGCTCGCGCTCATCGCGTACCCGCTGCAGCGGATCGCCGTGGCGCCCTTCCAGCTCGCCTCCGCGGTGGGCAACTACTTCACCCTGCAGAGCACGCTCATGCAGGAGAACGAGAAGCTGCGCTCGAGGAACCTCGCGCTTTCGCAGGACGCGCAGCGCTATGAGGCCGCGGAATCCGAGGCGGCGCAGCTGCGGCGGCTCATCGGCGCGGCCGACCAGCTGCCGGTGCGCTCCGTCCCGGCGGAAGTCCTGTACGGAAGCCGCGATCCCTATGTCCAGAAAGTCTTCATCGACCGCGGCGCCCAGCAGGGCGTGAAGCCCGGGAGCCCGGTCGCGGACGAGAACGGCGTCGTGGGACAGGTCACGCGCGTGCACCCCCTCCTCTCCGAAGTCACGCTCCTCACGGACCAGGACCAGGCGATCCCGGTGCAGGTCGTCAGGAACGGCTTGCGCGCCGTCGCGTTCGGCAGCGGGCCGGCCGGCATGCTGGAGCTCCGTTTCATGGCCGCCAACGCCGAGATCCAGACGGGGGATCGCCTCGTCACCTCCGGAATCGACGGCACGTATCCCGCGGGCCTACCGGTGGGAACCGTGGTCAGGATCGAGCGCGACGCGGAGCACAGCTTCGCGCGCATCGTCTGTTCGCCGGCCGGCGGCGTGGATCGGGGGCGCTACGTCCTCGTGCTTTCGAACGAGGCGAAGGCCGTGCCGACGCGGCCGGACGAGGCGCAGCCCAAGGACCGGCGCTCCGACAAAGGGAAGCGCCAGAAGGCGAGGCCCGCGCCGGCAGCGGAGGCGGCCCCGAGGGAAGGCGATGGGTCCCGATAGCCCGCAGCACATCCTGAGGCCCGTGCGGGCGAGCACGATCCTGTTCTCGTTCGCCGCCGCGCTCATCCTCAACTTCCTGCCCTGGAAGGACTTCCGCTTCGTCCCGGATTTCGTCGCGCTCGTGCTCTGCTTCTGGTGCGTGCGCCAGCCGAGGCTCGTGGGCCTGGGCGTGGCGTGGACGCTCGGGCTCGTGACCGACGCCGGGAACGGCGTGCTGCTCGGCCAGCATGCACTCGCCTATTCGCTGCTCGCCTTTCTGTCCCTCTGGCTCTCGCGCCGCATCCTCTGGTTCCGCATGCCGCAGCAGATGCTCCACGTCGTCGTGCTGCTCCTGGTATCGCAAGGGGTTCTGCTCCTCGTTCGCATGGGGGCCGGCGCCGCTTCGCCTGGGTGGAGCGTGGTGGTTCCGCCGGTCCTCGGTGCGGTACTCTGGCCGGTGCTCTCCTGGATGCTCCTCATGCCGCAGCGGCGCCTCGAGCGCGAGCAGGTCATCTAGGGCGGCGCCGGCGACATGAAAGCGAGCTGAACCGTGGCCTCCGAGATGCGCAACAACGAGCGCGAGCTCTACGAATTCCACTTCCGCGTCGGCATCGCCGCGATCGCGGTCGTCGTGGCGTTCGGCATCCTCGCGGCGCGCTTCGTCTTCCTGCAGATCATCCAGCACGATGCCTACCAGGCAAAAGCGGAGGAAAACCGCATCTCGCTCGTGCCGGTCTCGCCGAATCGCGGCCTCATCCTGGATCGCAACGGCGTCGTGCTCGCCCGGAACTACTCCGCCTACACGCTCGAGATCGACTCGCGCAAGGTCGACAACCTCGAGCAGACGATCGCCGACCTGGCGACCGTCGTCGACATCCAGCCGCGCGACCGGCGCCGCTTCAA
>JAFAGU010000046.1 GCA_019237595.1 Betaproteobacteria bacterium
CGCGCGCCTTGAAGTCTTCGTAGGCGCGCCGCAGGCCTTCGCGGAGTGGCACGCGCGGCTGCCAGCCGAGCGCGCGCAGGCGCGAGACGTCGAGCACCTTGCGGAACATCCCGTCGGGCTTCGAGGCGTCGAAGACCAGCTTGCCGGCGAAGCCGACCGTCTCGCAAACGGCCTGCGCGAGCTCCGTGATGGTCTGGTCCTCGCCCCAGCCGACGTTGATGAGCGCCGGGACCGCGGCATCGGCGAGCAGCCGGTCGAACGTCGCATCGTCCAGCTTCATGAGGAAGACGCAAGCCTGGCCGAGGTCATCGGAATAGAGGAACTCCCGCCTCGGGCGGCCGCTTCCCCAGACGGCCATGGAGCCGGCTCCCGAGGCATTCGCCTCGTGCGCCTTGCGAATGAGGGCGGGCAGCACATGCGAATTCATGAGGTCGTAGTTGTCGCCCGGGCCGTAGAGGTTGGTCGGCATCGCAGCAAGGAAGCGCGTGCCGTATTGCCGGTTGTAGGCTCGGCACATCTCGATGCCGGCGATCTTGGCGATCGCGTAGGCGCGGTTCGTCTCCTCGAGCGGCCCGGTCAGGAGGTACTCCTCGCGAATGGGCTGCGGCGCCTCGCGCGGATACACGCAGCTCGAGCCGAGGAAGAGCAGGCGCTTCACGCCGGACTGGCGCGCCGCCTCGATCACGTTCGTCTGGATCGCCAGGTTCTCGCGGATGAAGTCGCCGCGATAGGTGTCGTTGGCATGGATGCCGCCCACCTTGGCCGCCGCCAGGAAGACGTGCTCCGGTTTTTCCTGCGCAAAGAATCGCCCCACCGCGCCGGCGTCCGTCAGCTCCAGCTCGCCATGCGATCGAGTGACAATATTGCGAAACCCGGCCGCCTTGAGCGCGCGGGCGATTGCCGAGCCTGCCAGGCCCCGGTGCCCGGCGACGTAGATCTTCGCGTCGGTCTTCATCGGCCCGCCGATTCTATCGAGGCGCCGCGCGCTCCAGCGCCGCGAGCAGCCGCTTCGCGCGCTCGACGAGCGCCGGGTAGCCGAATCGCTCCAGGTGCGCGGTCTGCGTTCGCGGATCGGGACGTGGCCCCGCCTTCGCCTTCAGGAGCACGCGCTCGAAGTCCGCGCCGGCGTCCTCGCGCGGATCGCGGTAGAGGAAGCCGGTGCGGCCATCGATGATCGTCTCTCCGAATGGCCCGCCGCGCGGCGCGAGGACCGGCGTGCCGCAAACTTCGGCCTCGAGGACGTTGAGACCCAGCGCCTCTTTTTCGGGAAGGCCAGTGAGGAGGTAGTCGATCTTGCCGCATACCGCGGCGACGTTCCGCTGGTAGCCCCAGAAGCGCGTTCGCGCCGCGATTGGCCGCAGGGCCTTCCGCAGGTCGCGCACCTGCGCATATCCGCCAGCGCCGAAGATCTCCACGTGCACGTCGTCGTGCCGCGCAAGCACGGGCGCGATGCGCGAGAAGAGCAGGGGAAACTGCTTGATCGGCACGATGAGCGAGAGGATTCCCAGGGTGACGCCTTTCCTCTTCTCGAATTTTTCTGCCGTCGGCCGGTAGAAGACCGAGAACAATCGATCGCGCGCTTTGCGTTGGTCCCAGAGGTAAGGGCTCGAGCGCAGCACCGCTTCGCTCGCGTCCCCGCGCGCGACCTCCGCGATGCCGTAGATCGGCTCTTCGTGCAAGCGCTCGACGCCCGCCTTGCGCAGGAGCGAGATGCAGTACTCGGATACCGTGGCGACGAGCGTGCACGCGAGGAGCCATTCGGGCTTGCGCTCGTGCATGGGCAGGTGCGCGAAGCCGAGAAGTGCGTTCCTCGAGGAGAGCCTGCGGGCCTTGGGCTCGGAGAGCTTCGTCTGCACGACGAAGGTCTCCCCGGACAGCTCGGGGAGCTCCTCTTCGTTCCGCGCGTACAAGAGCTGCACGCGGCTCCCCTTCCATTCATCCCAGAAACGGTTGTCCGGGTGCACGCAAAGGGTGACCTCCGCCCCGGCATCGACGAAAGCGCGGGTGAGAGCGCGCGTGTAGTGCTCGCCGCCTCCGACGATCGTCTGGAGGTTGACGTGGTGGATGCGCTTCAGCGCCGCGCGCCCGGCTCGTTGTACATCGCCGGGTTGAGCTTGGGGTCGTTGTACATCTTGTATTGCCGGTAGACCTTGAAGAACGACTCGCCGCGCGCGGCCTCCGCGAGGAGGCGATCGAGGCACGCGGCGAGGTCGCGCCGCTGCTCCTCCAGCACGGCGAGCTTCGCCTTGCACGCGGCGACGTGCTCCGGGCCGGCGTCCTTGCGCTCGGTCTGCAGGCGCATGTGGTGGATCTTGAGCGCCAGGATCGAAAGCCGGTCGATCATCGCGCCGGCGGTCTCGGAGTGGTGGCGCGCCGATTCCTTTCTCTTCACGGCGGCGAGCGCCTTCAGGAGCTCCTCGTCGATGCGCTCGACGGCGTCGTTGCGCCTCTGGTTGTGCGCGTCGATCGCGCGCTTGTTGCTCGCGATATCGGAATCGGGCACGGTCTTGCGCCGGGCGAGGTCCTCCTGCTCCCACAGCGCGCCGTTGTGCCAGTGGTTCCCCTCGATCGCCGCCCACACGCCGTGCGGAAAGCGCGCCGGCTGCCCGGGCGCCGCAAGCGCATAGTCGTGCAGGGCGATGATGTCCGCGGCCTTCGGGAGCTCGGGAGCGCTCATTTGAAGCGGTAATACTCCTTGAACCAGGCGGCGAAGCGCTCGAGCCCTGCCTGGAGCGGCGTGGACGGCCGGAAGCCCACCGCCTTGTGGAGTGCCTTGGTATCGGCGTAGGTGGCCTTGACGTCGCCGGGTTGCATCGGCCGCATCTTGAGCTTCGCCTTCTTGCCGAGCGCGCGCTCGAGCGTGTGGATGTAGTCGAGGAGCGAAACCGGTGAATGGTTACCCACGTTATAGACCGCGTAGCGCCCGGGCTGGTCGAGCACGGCGAGCGTCGCGCGTACGGCGTCCTCAACGTAGGTGAAGTCGCGCTGCATGTCGCCCTTGTTGAAGACCTCGATCGGCTTCCCGCGGAGGATCGCCTGCGCGAAGAGCACCGGCGACATATCCGGCCGACCCCACGGGCCGTAGACCGTGAAGTAGCGCAGGCCGGTCGTGCGCAGCCCGAAGAGATGGCTGTAGACGTGCGCCATCAGCTCGTCGGCCTTCTTCGTCGCGGCGTAGAGGCTGACGGGGTGGTCGACGTTGTCGCGCTCCGACCAGGGCAGCTTCGCGTTCGCACCGTACACGCTCGAGCTCGACGCGTAGACAAGATGCCGCGGCGGCCGCGCGCGGCAGCATTCGAGGATGTTGGCGAAGCCCACGAGGTTGGCGCGGATGTAGGCGGCCGGATCCACAAGCGAGTGCCGCACGCCGGGCTGCGCGGCGAGGTGCAGCACGGCATCGGGCCGCTCGCTCCGGAAGAGCTTCTCGAGGGCGGGCTTTTCGGCGATATCCGCCTTGCGAAAGGAGAATCCCTTCTCGCCTTTCAGCTGCGAGAGGCGATCCTGCTTGAGCTTCACCGCGTAATACGGCGAAAGATTGTCGACGCCGACCACCCGGTCGCCGCGCGCGAGGAGCCTCTTCGCGCAATGCATCCCGAGGAATCCGGCGACGCCCGTGACGAGCACCTTCAAGGGCGGCTTTCGTTGCGCTGGAGCTCGATCAGCTTCGCGTACTTCACGCAGCTGTTCATGCAGCCGGTGAGGATGTGCAGCAGCCCCGGCATGCCGTCGAGGAAGCCGAGGCGAAAGACGTAGAACTTCACGAAGCGCACGAGCGGCGAGAAAACGAGGTGGAAGACGCCGGCGCGACGGCCGCGCTCGAACTCGCGGCGAGCGGCGAGCGTCGTATAGCGGTTCTGTCGCTCGAGATAGGCGCCGAGGTCGTCATAAGATTCGTGCATGAGGTCGCCCTTCAGCGTCCCCGGCGTCACCGCGTAGAGCACCTTCTCGTGCACGAGGTCGTCGCTCCAGCGTGCGTTCATGCGGTTGAAGAGCCGCGGGCTCCAGTCGGGATAGCCCTCGCCGTGCGAGAGCCATCGCCCGAGGAACTGGTTTCGCCGCGCCATGCGGTAGACCGGCGCCACCGGGGCGCCGAGCGCCTCCTCGATGCTTTGCTTGAGCTCGGGCGAGACGCGCTCGTCGGAATCGACGCAGAGCACCCAGTCGTTTCTCGCCTGCTCCACGGCGAACTGCTTCTGCGGGCCGTAGCCGAGCCATTCCTTCTGCACCACGCGCGCGCCGCGCGCGGCGGCGAGCTCCGCCGTGCCGTCGGTGCTCCCGGAGTCGACCACGATCGTCTCATCCGCGAAGCGAACGCTCTCGAGGCACGCCGGAAGGTGGCGGCTCGCGTTCCGGGTGATGATGACCGCGGACAGCGCAACGGGCGGCAAGCGTCTTTCTCTTATAATTGAACAACTTCCGACCGGGCGGATTCTAACGCGGAAAAAAGCCCGGCCCTTTCAGGCATGGCGCAGATCCTCCTCGTCCGGATGTCCTCCCTCGGCGACATCCTGCACACGTTTCCCGCGGCGACCGACATTCGCCGCGCGCGTCCCGACGCGTCCGTCGCATGGGTGGTCGAGGAAGCGTACGTCCCGCTCGTGCGCATGCATCCCGGCGTGACTCGCATCATCCCGATCGGGTTGCGGCGGTGGCGGAGGACCTTCGGCTTTTCGGCGTTCAAGGAATTCCTCCAGTTCAGGAGCGCGATCCGCGCGAACGCCTACGACGCCATCCTCGATACGCAAGGCCTCCTGAAGAGCGCGTTCGTCGCCAGGACCGCGCGCGGCCCGGTCTACGGCTTCGGCCCACGCACGGCGCGCGAGCGGCTTGCTTCCAGGTTCTACGACACGAAATACGAGTTCGACGCATCGGTGCACAAGATCGAGCGCTACAGGCAGGTCGCCGCGCGTGCGCTCGCCTACGAGCCCGGGACGCTCGACTATGGCATCGCTGCGCCGGCGAAACCGCCGTTCGCGCCTTCCGCACGGTACTGCGTGCTCCTGCACGCGACCGCGCGGCCCGCGAAGCAGTGGCAGGAGTCGTCTTGGACGGAGCTCGGCCGCGCGCTCGAGGCGCGCGGCCTCGTCTGCGTGCTCCCATGGGGCGATGAG